>JBFJWU010000118.1:0-9160 GCA_041623475.1 bacterium
ACGCCCCTGCCGGAACAACTACTGGCCACTGACCGTATCCTGGGGCCGGACGACTTTGTCGCCGGGCGCGCCGAAAATCTGGCCGCTGACGTTGTCGTCGTCGGCACTGGTGCCGGCGGATCGGCGGTGTTCAGGGAACTGGCACTGGCTGGCGTCGATGTCCTGGCGGTCGAGGCTGGCGAGTTCCACCTGCCGCATCGTGATTTCAACCAGCGCGAAGAAGCCATGATGCATCGCCTGTTCTGGGACAACGGCGCCCGGACGGACAAGGACCTGACGGTGACAATTTCCCACGGCAAGGGTGTCGGCGGTAGTACGGTCCACAATATTTGCCTGTCCGAGCAGACCCCGGACGCGATTCTCGACCGCTGGCATCAGTCATTCGGCGTTTCCGGATGGTCACCACAACGCCTGGCCCCCGTATTTGACCGTGTACGGACAAATTTGCGGATTGCACCGATTTCCGCCGGCGCCGTGAATCGAAACAATGCTCTGTTACGCCAGGGCACGGAAGCCCTTGGCTGGTCGGGCCGTATCTATGACCACAACCGGTTCGCGTGCCTGCAATGTGGATATTGTTTCCTTGGCTGTGCCTATAACCGCAAACAGAGCGCGTTAATCACCTACGTCCCGTCAGCGATTCAGGCTGGTGGCCGCCTCGCATGGGGCCTGGAGGTCAGTCGCGTCAACCACAGGAACGGGCGAACGGTTGGAATAGCCGGGACCTGGACCGATCCGACACGAGGTCGTCGCCTGGGCCCGGTCACGATCAAGGCCAACCACGTTGTCTTGGCCGCCTCGGCAATGATGACACCGGTGCTGCTGCTGCGCAGCGGGATCACCGACACATCGGGGCTGACCGGACAGACCCTGCGGGTCCACCCGGCGGCACCCGTTGCCGGTGTGTTTCCCGAGCCGGTGGACGGCTGGTCCGGCTTGCCACAGAGCTACATTGTTAACGAATTTGCAGACTTCTATGACGACGGGATTGGCGGCCACGTTATTATTCCCCTGTTTGGTCATCCCGGCCTGACAGGGGCAATGATGCCAGGTGTCGGACCGGGTTTGCACAGCTGGATGTCCAATTATCGCCACATCGCTGCGGCGACGCCGATGGTGCACGACGAATCAAAAGGCCGGATCTGGGAAAACCGTGGCCGTTTGCGGTTCGAGTACCAGTTGAACAAACGGGACCAGCAGGAACTCGCCCGCGGACTGCGAAATACTGCCGAGATATTCCTGGCAGCGGGTGCCAGCCAGGTCCTGTTGCCATTCAGCCGCCGGCCGATAGTCGCTCGAACATCATCTGACCTGGACCAGATTGATCGAATCGGAGTCGGGGGCGACAATGTGCTGCTGTCCAGTGTTCATCCCCAGGGCAGCGTACCGATGGCAGCAGATCCGGCGAATGGCGTCGTCGATTCCCGCGGGCATCATTTTGGACTGCAGAATCTATGGGTGGCGGATGGCAGCCTGTTCCCGACCAGTGTCGGCGTACCTCCGCAAATGAGCATCTACGCAGCTGGCACCGTCGTCGCGCGAGAATTATTAAGGAGCAAGACCTGAGTTATGGCTGATATACCCTCGAACACACGTGACAGCGTCTTCCTGCTGGATATCTCGGCGTATATTTTTCGCGCCTACCACGCGATTCGACCGCTGACCACCGCCGAGGGGTTCCCGACAAACGCTATTTTCGGCGTTACGCGGATGATGATGCGCCTGCTCCAGGACGCGCCCGATCCATTGATCATCGCCGTCAAGGATGCCCCGGGTCCATCGTGGCGGGCCGCCGAGTTTGCGGCGTACAAGGCCAATCGACCGCCCGCGCCGGAAGACCTAAAGGTCCAGTTCGACGAAATCTATGACATGATCAACGATCTGGGAATTCCCAGTGTCATGGAGGATGGCCAGGAGGCAGACGACCTGATCGCCGGCATGGCCCGTCATTTTGCCGATGCCGGCCGCCCGGTCGTCATCGTCAGTGCTGACAAGGACCTGTTGCAGCTCGTTAATGATCGGATCCTGATGTGGGATCCAATGCGCGACACCCTGTATACCGCAGATGCCGTCCAGGAAAAATGGGGCGTACCACCGCAACGCATCGCCGACATCCTGGCGTTGATGGGCGACAGCTCGGACAACATCCCCGGTGTCGCCGGAGTCGGACGCAAACGTGCCGAAGCACTGGTCAGTGAATATGGCTCGATTTCCGACATTCTCGCCAGACTGGATGAACTACCCGATCAGAAATGGGCCAACAACCTGCGCGAGAATCCTGACGCGGCCACCCTCAGCCTGCGCCTGATCCAGCTCGAGGGGGCCATGCCATCGGCGATCGACCCTGACCAGCTGATGCGCGGGACCCCGGACCTGCAGGGCCTCAAGGAACGGTTCAGGAAGTATGAGTTTCAGACGATGATTCGTGACCTGGACAAGATAAGAGTACGGGATGGCAAGGGATCCGATCCCGAGCCGGACATCGAAGTCGAGCCTGTCCGGATTTCAACGTTCCTGAATGACAAGGACCTGCGGACCGAAACGGATCCGGATGCGATCGCCCAGCTGCTGACGGCTGAAATCGTTGCGTTTGATACGGAAACGACCGGCCTGGAAACCCATACAGCGGAAATCGTCGGATTCAGTATCTCGACGACCGGCCGGGACGGCGTATACGTGCCGTTGGCCCACCACGATGGCGCCAACGGGGACTGGACTGCGATCAAGCCAATCCTGAAGGAATGGGCCGAGGATCCGGATCGCCGGAAATGGGGCCAAAACCTGAAGTACGACATCCAGATCCTGCGCCGCGAGGGAATACGGATGGTCGGGGTCGCCGCTGACTCAATGCTGGCCAGTTACCTGCTGTCGCCGCACACCCGCGGACACGGGATGGATGCGATGGCAGAGCGGGAACTGGACCACGAGACCATGCACTTCAGCGATGTCGCACCGGACAAGGATTTCCGCAATGTCGCCATCGACAAGGCAACGGCATACGCAGCAGAAGACGCTGTTGTCACCTGGGCGTTGTGCGAAAAACTGCATCCCCGTCTGGAATCCGAGTCTATTGACCAGGTTTATCGCGACATCGATGTGCCGCTGGTGCCGGTGTTGGCCGACATGGAATGGTGGGGCATCGAGGTCAATATTGACCGCCTGCAGGCGATGGAAACGGAATTGACCGACAAGATCAACCAGATCGAGACCCGGATCAAGAACCAGGCCGGGCGCGAAATCAACATTGCCAGCCCCAAGCAGATTGGCGAGTTGTTGTTTGACGAGATGGGGCTGCCCAGCAAAGGTGCGAAACGGACCAAGACCGGTGCGTGGTCCACCAACGCTGCCGTTCTGGAGGACCTGAAAGACGAACACGAGATAGTCGGCCAGATCCTTGACCACCGGACCTGGTCAAAACTATTGTCGACGTATGTTGTGGCATTGCAAAAAGCCGTCCTGCCGGAAACGGGGCGAATCCATACGCAGTTCCAACAAACAATCGCCGCTACCGGCCGACTGAGCAGCATCAATCCAAACCTGCAGAACATCCCCGTTCGCGACGAGTGGGGCGACCGTTTACGGGGTGCGTTCCAGGCTGCCCGGGGATTCACCCTGGTCGGCGCCGACTACAGCCAGGTCGAACTGCGTGTCCTGGCACATATGTCCGGTGACCCGGGTCTGCTGATGGCTTTTCGCGGCGGGCGCGATGTTCACACCCATACGGCAACCGAGATCCTTGACATTGCCGAGGCCGACGTGACCGCCGAGCACAGACGCCTGGCCAAAACCATCAACTTTGGCCTGATGTACGGCATGGGCAGCCAGAGACTTGCCAAAAGCCTGGGGATCAGCATTGCCGATGCCAAAGCGTATATCGAGAAGTATTTCGACCGCTACCCAGGTGTCCGTGAGTTTCGCGACCAGACGATCAGTAATGCCCGCAGCAATGGATTTGTCAGCACCCTGTACGGTCGCAAGCGATGGTTGCCCGAGTTTGCCAGCGGCAACGGCGGTTTGATCGCCCAGGCTGAACGGGTCGCCATCAACTCGCCAATCCAGGGCACCGCCGCAGACATCATGAAGATCGCCATGATCCGGGTACACAAGCGGTTACTGGACGAGTTTCCCGACGCACGCATGTTGCTGCAGGTCCATGACGAACTGCTGCTCGAAGTCCCCGACGATCAGGTCACGGATGTCGAGCAAATGCTGGTCAGTGAAATGCGCGACGCCGCCAGACTGGACGTCCCCCTGCTGGTCGAGTCCGGCACCGGACCCGACTGGCATGCGGCGCACGGGTAAACCCGTTTCCTGCCAAATTCAATGAACTCAACATTCAAGATCGTCCTGCGCTTTCTGCCGCCGCTGCTGATTGCCACGGCATGGGCGGCGGATCGGGCTGAAGTACTGCCCCATTGCGCGCTGCAACCGGTCGGTGAGCGGCAGGTAGCGGTTCACCGTGTCATTGACGGTGATACGTTTGTCGATGACTGCGGCCGCCATATTCGTGTCCTGCGCATCGACACGCCGGAAATGGATGATCCCCGGGGCCTGACCGCCGCGGCGTGGGTCCGGGACTGGTTTCGGGATGTGACGGGTCCGGTCACTCTGGATATCTGTGACGAGGAACCCACCGACAAATATGACCGCGTCCTGGCTGATGTCCGCCGCAGTGACGGGGCAAACCTGGCCGAGTCGTTGCTGGCCGCTGGCCAGGCGTGGACGCTGGCCATCCCGCCGTGCGGCATTGAACATGCAATCCATGACTGGTCAATAATGCGAGCCGCCCAGGAATCGGCCACCGGAATCTGGTCAGCGGCATTGCCTGTCCACAGCATCAGGGAACTACCGACCGACCAACCCTATGTCAGGATCCGGGACCAGATTCGCGAGGTCCGCAAAAGCCGGCGCAACATTACCCTGGTCATTGGCGGCCGACGCCAGAATATCCATGTCCTGGTACCGCGGCGCAGTTGGCCCCGGTTCGAAAACGCCGGGATTGACCTGACCAGCCTGCGTCGCCGGACGCTGGAAATTGAAGGCAAGGTCCACCGCCGGCCGGGTGCGCCCGCGCGCATGTATCTGGATTTCCCCGAATTTATCGAACTATCGGACTAGCTTTGGCGTCGGGATTCAAACGTCTTCGGCCAGGACATCGTCCAGGGGCTCAAGGTCCTCGGGATCCTGTCGACGCCAGATCGTCGCCAGCAGTGGCCCGGTTACGTTGTGCCAGATACTGAAGATCGCCCCCGGCACAGCCGCCAGGGGATCGAAATGAGCGACGGCCAGGGCCACTGCCAGCCCGGAATTCTGCATTCCGACCTCCAGGGCGACCGCCCGTCGCCGGGCCACGTTGCCATCCGTCGCCAGTCCGCCGACCCCATAGCCCAGCACCAGTCCCGCCAGGTTGTGCAGGACAACGGCAGCGACAACAACCACGGCGGCCAGCAAGCGGTCGTGGTTAAGGGCCACGATCACGCCAACGATCCAGGCTATGACAACCATCGAACCAATCGGCAGCAGTCCGTTGAGAAAGAACTCGCCGGGTCGCCAGAAACGCCGAATCACGATTCCTGCCAGGACCGGCAGCAGGACGATCTTGGCCACTGTCAGGAACAACGGCCCTGGTTGCACCGGCACCCATTGCGATGCAAGCAACCAGACCCACATGGGCGTCAGCAAGGGACTAAGCATCGTCGACACCGTTGTCATCGCCACAGATAAGGCAACATCCCCGCGGGCCAGGAACGTCACAACATTGGATGCGGTGCCTCCGGGACTGGCCCCGACCAGGACGACTCCCAATGCCAGCATCGGTGCCAACCCCAGGATACTGGCGATCGCCCAGCCAGCCAGCGGCATAACCAGGAACTGCAACAGGACGCCGGCAACCAGCGCCCAGCCGGCTGTTTTTAAGGAACGCAGGTTGTCGACCGTCAGGGTCAGTCCCATGCCCAACATGATCAGGCCCAGGGCCTCTGGTATCCAGGCCCGGCCCGCTGCGGCAACCGCCGGGTCGACGTAACCCCATAGCGCGCCCAGCAGCACCCAGATAACGAAACCATCCTGCAACAGCGCCACAAAGCGCCGACTGCGAGGTTGTTGCGGTCCAATCAATCCGGATGCCCGATAATCATCGTCGGGAAATTCCGGATTGCCAGCATGTTGGCAACCATTGCAACGCGGTCGCCCCAATGGGCGTAGGAGATGACAATCATTCCCGGAGGCCGGCTGCCAACCAGCTCGGTCACAAACTGGGCGGGGCGCACCTGCAGGACGCGGAATGGACGCTCCAGTGCCGTCAGGCGCTCTTCCAGGTCCGGTATGACCTCTTCATTCCAGAACGCCTGGTCCTCGACTTCCAGCGACGGATAGACGTAATCCAGGTCCAGTTCGGCGCCGGGAAACAGCGATGACAGGTGCGACTCGACGTGGCTGATCTTGTCTGGCTGGAACGCCAGGATGATGACCCGCATGGGACCTCCGACAGGTGCGCTGTTGGACCTTCTGCCAATTATGTTAGCGCCATCGTCGCCTGGTGCAAGCCGAGCGCTCGGGACCCGGGCACAAAAAAAGGCCCGCCACAAGGGCGGGCCTTTCGTTCAAGACAATGTCAAGCCTTGATTATTCGTCGTCGTCGCTGAATGCATCGGTCAGGTCATCCCCGTACCGCTGCCAGATCAGGGACATCAGCTGATGCAGCGTATCGTTGGTGGCTTCTGCACCGTCAACGCCGTCGCCATCAATGTCCAGATGCAAGGTGCCACCCAGGCTGGGGTTCTGCATCAGGACGGCCAGGTAAATGACGTCATACGGATCATCATCGGCATTCCAGTCGCTGACCACATAGCCGTCCGGTGACAGTTCGACGTCGCCAGCCGGCGGGTTCAGGTCCTTGGCAAAGCTCATGGCCGAACGGGCGTGAGCACCGATAACACCGATCGGATCCGCCAGTGCCGCCGCTTCCGTGATGGCGCGGGCAGACGGTGTGCCGTCGGTGATCAAGCCAAGGAAGTTCTTGAAGTCTTCGACGGTTGAACCGTCGTCAAAACCAAGGCCGTCGACCATCGCCGAATTGGTATCGCTGGTAGCGCTGTCGGTAAACCAGATCTGCTTCAGCTGCATTCCGGTCGATCCTTCGCCAGAGTCGCCACAGATCGCGCGAATAACAGAATCTTCGGCCAGTCCATCTTCGTCCGGGGTGGCCCATTCTTCGGCGGTGTAACCCAGTTCGCATTCCAGCGCCAGGTCATAAATCGTTCCCTCACTGGCTTCCAGGGCGCTGACGGCCGGCAGCAGGTTGCGCAGTCCTACTGGATTGACGAAGTACTCGCCGGAATCCAGCTGGATCCAGTCGGCAATATCATCGACATCCGCTTCTTCTTCCTGCAGTTCTTCCCACAGGCGTTTTTCGCCGTTGCCCGCGACTTTGCCGGACAGGTACTCGGCCAGGTGGATCAGTTCGGCGTTTTCACCGGCACGCATTGCCTTGGCGAACTCGACGCCCAAATCAACCACCGCGGCCCATGCTTCGCGGCCGATTTCGTTGGTAATTTCGGAGTCGGAGGGTACCAGGTCGTCTTCACCGTCACCGTTCTCATCACCAACCTGCTCGGCCAGTTCGGCAACGACAGGAATATTGACCTTGTCACCTTCGCTGACCTTGCCGTCGCCATCGTCGATAAACTGGATAACGTCTTCGCTCTGGTCGGTACCCAGTTCCGTTTCAATGATGTCCAGGAGGCTGTCGCCGTTGCCCGTGCCAGCCACATAGTCCAGTGCGGTAACGAAACGGTCCTTGGCAGACTTGGTGACCAGATCCGGGTCATCCATCTTCAGCGCGTCGCCGTTGTCAATGATCAGGTTAGCGACATCCTGGCTGGTTTCAACCAGGATCGAACCGATGTCGATGGCCAGGTTGTGGGCCAGGATGAAATCAACACCACCCAGCAGGGCACCGGACGCTGCACCCAGCAGCTTCAGTTCGGCAAAGCCCCAGATACCACCCAGGTCGACCTCCAGGTCAGACGGAATGTCTTCACTGATCAGGCTCAGGTCAAAATCAATCGGCAGCGACGGAATATTGACAACCGGTGTACCCGTATCGTGGATCAACGGTGTATATTCCTCGATGTCCTCAAATTCCGATGTGATCGGCTTCAACAACTGCCGCAGCGTTGGCCGCAGGTCCGTTGCTTCGGGAATCAGGCCGGCGCTGGGTGCGCCCAGGACAAAGTCCAGCAGCGGGGCCAGGTTGTCGACCGCAACCTTGATCGATGAAACGATAAAGGTATATGTCTCGGGCACGCAATCCGTCTTCAACAGCTCTGCTTCAAGCAGCAGGTCCTTGGCGTCCTCGGCCTCGTCTTCTTCAAGCCGCTTGTGGGCCAACGCCAGCACAACGCCACCGTCGCAAGCGGTCGGGTTGTTGGCCAGGGTCGTTTCAATCCGGGAAAACTCGATACAGTCCAGATCCCCTTCGTCGCAGGTTTCTGCGGCCGTAATTCCTTCGAGTTTATCAACGACATCGCAGTAGTCACCGCAACCGCCGCCGTCACCGCCACACGCGGGCAGAATCAGCGAACCTACTCCAAATATGACCGCCATCAGCGGTGCTTTAAACCAGTCTTGCATCCGAGAACCTCCTAGATACAACAATTGCCTGCCTGAACTCTCCGTCCGTTTGATTTGTGAGTCCGAAGTGGCAGGCAGTTCCAAGCCGGATTTTTCACAAACAGTCTGGTATTTTACCCAATCGGTCAAAGCAACGCAATGGCAATCAAACGTCGGTTGTATATTTTTTGGTAATGATTTCGGGGATTTAGCGGTCGCTGACCTGGCGCCGAAGCTCGTACAGCAGGACCGTGATCGCCTGGGCGACGTTGAGGCTTTCGGCAGCTTCCAATGGCACTGTGGCCAGCCCGGCGCACCGACGCGCCGTCAACTGTTTGAGGCCGTCCCCCTCGCTGCCAAAGACAATCACGGTCGGACCGGCCAGGTCCAGTTGCCAGGGTGGAACACCGCCACGTGTCGCCGCGCCAATCGTAACCAGGTCCTGGTCCACCTGTGCCAGCCAGTTGGGCATGCCGCCAACGACGGCAAACGGTACCTGCAACAATGTCCCGGCCGAGGCCCGGATTGTCGCCGCCGAGATCGGCGC
>JBFJWU010000119.1:0-9155 GCA_041623475.1 bacterium
CTTGCCGCGGCCGATGAAGGCGGCAAGATCCTGATTCCTTCGTTTGCGGTTGGCCGGACACAGTCCCTGCTTTATCATCTCCGGGAGTTTTCGGAGCGCGGCGTGCTCAACGGCATACCGGTCTTCCTGGACTCCCCAATGGCTATCTCGGCGACGGGAATCTACAGATCGCACGCGGACCTGTTTGATGACGACGCTCGATTGATCCTGGACGGTCACACTGACCCAATGATGTTTCCCGAACTGGAAATCCTGCGGTCCTCCGACGAGTCCCGATCGATCAACAATCTGGACGGGACAGCAATAATAATTGCGGGCGCGGGTATGTGTAATGGTGGACGCATCCAGTATCACCTGGTCAATTATTTATGGCGCCAGAATACGCATCTCGTGTTTGCCGGGTTCCAGGCGCGCGGAACCACCGGTCGGCAGATTGTTGACGGTGCGCCGTCTGTGAAGATTATGGGCGAGACGGTTCGGATCCGGGCCAATGTGCACACGATTGGCGGTTTCTCGGCACATGCGGACCAGGCACAACTGCTTGACTGGGTCGACCAGTTTGCCGATACCCGACCGATGCTGATCCTCAACCACGGCGAGGACCACCCACGCCAAACGCTTGCCGCAGCAATCCGGGAACGAACGGGAATGGAGTCAATTCTGCCATCGGAAGGTGACCTGATCGAGATTAACTGACCGGCGCAGTCTGCTGCTACATCCAACGGGCCAGGCGCGAGGCAAGCCACTCCAGCCATCGTTCCGGCAGTGACCGGTCGCGCCAGTGTTCAGGGTCGATAACCTGGCACTGATTCAGTTCGTTTTCAAAATGTTGTTCAAGTTCGGTTGCAACAACTTCGTCGAGAATCACAATATCAAGTTCGAGGTTGAACCATTGGCTTAAGGCATCGAAATTGTAGCTGCCAATGGCCGTCCAGATTCCGTCAATCACAGCATATTTGTTGTGCAGCATTTTGTACTTGCGTTCGACGATCCTGATGCCTCGGTCAAGCATCTGTCCATAGTGGAAGCGAGCTGCCATTGATACCAGGTGCCAATTCGGTGCCGCGGGCAGCATGATCTCCACTTTTACCCCCTTTTCTGCGGCGGCATAAAGTGCGCGGCGGACGCGCCCGGATGGGACAAAATAGGGATTGGCTAACCGGACGGTCCTGGTGGCCGATCGAATCGCCCTGATGTGGGTCGATTCGATCCAACGCCGTCGCGTTAACGTTCGATTCGCGATTGCGGCGACCGGAACATTGCCGTCGGGCGATGGATTCGGGATCATCCCGCGCCCCAGGCGCTGCCCGGTTGTTCGTTGCCAGACGCCGATAAACTCAACCGCCAGGACCCGGACAATCGGCCCGGTTAATTCTGTAAATGAATCGAGAAACGAGTGGGCGTCGCGGCTGGAATACTCGCGACCGATATTGCCGCTGCCGACAAATGCACGGTTGCCGTCGATAATGGCAAGTTTGCGATGGTCCCGCCGGGTAAACCTGCTGAAGTTCCAACGCCAAGGCACGGGTGTCAGCTTGTTGTAGGCGGCAATCATGGCGCCTGCCCGCTCGAGTTCCAGAAAAACGTGGTTATCCAGGCTGAAACTGCCAACGTGGTCATAGATCAGGCGGACTTCAACACCGCGGGCGATGGCATCTTTGAGTACCGTAGCCAGCCGCCGTCCCGTTTCGTCGTTGCGGACAATATAGAACTCCAGATGGACGTGCAAGCGGGCTTCCGAAATGGACTCCAGGAGCCGTTCAAAAAACGCGAAATTGTGAAGCACGCTGACCGAATTACCCGACAACCATTCGACGGATCGCGGCAGTGTTCGTGCCAGATCCGCGTTTTTCACCGCGTCAGGGGTTCCTTGTTGCTTGGATGACTCGGGCATTCAGTCATTGTCACAGATCACTATTGGCCAGTCTGTCTGGTCAATAAATGGCCTGTTTCAATATGATAATGGGATGTACGCTGCGCAGGTAATTTCAGTATCAATGATTATTGCAGTTTGTTTGCCGTCAGATGCCCTGGCGTGGGGTGCCAGTATGCATTTGCATCTGGCCGAGGCGGCGTTGGCGAATTCAGGCCATATCGCGCCGGCAGTTGCAGCGGTTGGCTTACGATTTCCACAGCTGTTCTATTACGGCAGTATCGCGGCAGACCTGATTCTGGGCAAACATGTTGGAATTGAATACGAACAGCATTCGCACAACTGGAACCTGGCATTTGACCTGTTAGACAGCGCGCGCGGTGATCAGCAGAAAGCGTTGTCGTGGGGCTACCTGACCCATCTGGCCGCCGATGTCATTGCCCACAATGTCTTTGTGCCGACAAAGCTGGCTGTGCACGGTCCGATGGCCGGGGCGGCGCACACGCTGTGGGAATTTCGGTTCGAATCCCTGGTCGGAGACCATTTGTTGGACCTTATTCGTTCGTTGCGTGTCGGGGACACAAGGGATGCGGATCGATTCCTGGCTGATTTTCTGCCGGAAACGCTGTTCACGCACAATACGAATCGACGACTCTTTAACGGAATGTTGTGGGCCCAGCATAGTCCCGTTGCCCGCGGGGCCGTCCGGGCGTTGATGCGGCGCAACGACTTTGTCCTGAACGACGATGATCGCGGTTTTTATATGGATTATTCGTTGCGCGCAGTTGCTGACCTCCTGATCAACGGGCGCGATGCCAAGGTGACAGAATTCGATCCGGTTGGACTTGAAGCGCTTGAACGGGCAAAAATTGCCTACCGTTCGGGCGAACTGTTCTGGAATAATCGCCGGGCGGTGATCGACGAAAAGAGCGCCAAAGCCCGGAAACGAGTCCGCTACTTGTACAGTGAGCCGCTGGAGCGTTTGCCCGACCATTGCTTTCAGGATGTCGGCTGAAATTGGTAAGAATCTGGCCCATAGTCGGTGGTAACTGGTCGTGGACTTAGCCTCGATTGCCAACGGGATTGTGCGTGGCGAAGACGGGATCTGGCGATCCACCACTACCGGGGACGTTTCTTATCCAAGTGACGGGAACAGCATTTGTGCCGACGTCGAAGACTCGTCATTCTGGTACCGACACCGAGCGAAAGTACTTGAATTGATTATGGAGTTGTATCCGACCGCACCCTGGTTGCTGGATATTGGCGGTGGCAACGGGGTCGTTTCTGCAGATTTGTCGAGTCGAGGGTTGCCGGCGGTGCTGCTCAATCCTGATCCGGAAGGTGTCCGGAACGCCCGGTTGCGCGGCATCAAAGACGTGATCTGCGGCAGGCTGGAGGATGTCGGGTTCGCTGCCGATGTAGTTCCGGCAATCGGCTTGTTTGATGTACTTGAACATATACCGGATGATGGCGCGTTCCTGGACACTTGCCACAATATCCTGTCTCCGACCGGTCACCTGTACCTGACGGTGCCAGCCAATCAAGCGCTCTGGTCGCGGCACGATGAGGTTGTCGGCCACTGCAGGCGCTACAGTAGTACTGCCCTGGAATCGGTTCTTGATCGAGCCGGGTTCAAGACTTTGTATCTCACATACTTTTTCAGTTCGTTGCTCCCCGTTGTGGCAATCGTTAGAGCGCTGCCTTTTCGTCTTGGTGTGACTCGATCACTGTCGGGGAAAGGCCGTGCCCGCCAGCATCGATCGGGGCAATCGGCCACTGGGCGTGTCTTGCAAGCTGTCCTGCAGCCGGAGCTGGCGGTAATAAGGTCTGGACGCCGTCTGCCATTCGGGACCAGTATTGTTGCCGTTGCAACTCCGAACGCGGCTTAGGATGACGGACGTGCAGAAATTCGGGGACGCGTTCGGGTTGTTCCTGTTCGCAGCCAGCGAAGATGTTGTGCTGGCCGCCGAGCACGCGGATATCGATGGCCTGGTTGTCGATTGGGAGCGTCGCGGAAAAGAGTTCCGCCAGTCCGGTTTCGATACAGAAATTACCGTCCACGAATACGATGATTTGTCGAGGATCCGGGGATTGACCTCGCGCCACATCATTTGCCGAATCAATGGCCCGGACACGGACGGGCGATATGTTACAGAAGCGAGAATGGCCGTCGAATCGGGTGCGGATGAAATTCTGGTTCCGATGGTCAAGGCAGCACGCGACCTGGAGCCCGTAATCGATATGGCCAGTCGATTCAACAAACAATGCGCGACGATGATTGAAACGCCACAGGCCATCGACGGGATTTCCAGTCTGGCAGCAATGCCGGTATCGCGGATGTACGTCGGCTTGAACGACCTTTCGATCCAGAATGGCGAAGCCAATATCTTCCGGGCGATGATCGACGGCAGTGTCGACCACATCGCCCGCGAGGCCCGATGCCCTGTTGGAATTGCCGGCCTGACAAATCCGGATTCGGGTTGGCCGGTTCCTTGCCGGGATGTCATGGTCGGAATCGCAATGAGCGGTTGTACGTTTTCATTCCTTAGACGGTCGTTCCTGAGAGATGTGCCACTCGAACAATTCGGGCCGGCGGTTGAACGAATTCGCAATGAACTGACAAATGTGGCGGCCGCCCGTCAGGCGGATCCAGACAACTACGATCGAGAGTTCCGGGCGTCTGTAGAAGCCGCCGACGAAATTTTTGCGCAGCGGAATACTGTTCGATGATGACTCGTGTACTGGTCACAGGGGCATCCGGGTTTATCGGCGCAAATGCCGCACTCGAACTTGTTAAGCGGGGATGCGAAGTGCACACGACGGTGCGCCAGTCGGGCGGCCCGCGCCAGTTGGCGATCGGCGATTCCTGGAGGGCCCACGAAGTGGATCTAGTGGATGCCACGGCTGTGCGGAAACTGTTTGAGTCCATCCAGCCGGATACCGTCCTGCACCTGGCTGGACCCAGCCCGCACCATCCCCGGGACGCCAGTTCCCGGGCATCGGTTTTGACATATGCGACTGTGGGTGCCTTGGCGATCATTGAATCAGCCAATCAGGTCGGTGTCGAACATCTAATAGTCGGCGGAAGTTCAACGGTCTATCCATATGTGAAACGAGGACGCTTCCTGCGCGAGATCGACGCGTATGCACCAGCAACATTTCGCGGTGTTGCTAAAACCAGCGAAGAACTTGTCTTTCTTAACAGGGATGTCGGTGATGTGCCGGTTTCGATCGCACGCCTGTTCAATGTTTATGGTCCCTGGGAGGCGCCACGACGGCTTATCCCGACATTGTTCAGATCGGCCCTGCGCGGTGATCCTGTACGGATTACCCGGGGCAAAGTGGGGCACGACTTTGTCTTTGTCGAGGACGTCGTCGACGGTTTGCTGCACATTATGGGACGTACTCCGGCGACGGGACGAGAGGTCGTGAACCTTGGGACTGGGCGAAGCACAGGTAATCGTGAACTGGTTTCGCTGGTTGCCGAGGTCACAGGATACGACGTCCGGGTTTCCGACGAGCGGTACCCGGCATCTGATTTTTCACCGGAATGGTGGGCCGCTGACACAGACCGAATGGCCTCTGTTCACAATTGGAGCCCACGTTTTGACTTGCGGGCGGGGCTGGAGGCAACCTGGCGCTGGTACAACGAAGCGCCTGACTACTGGAATGGCATCCAAAGTTGAAAGACTCGTGACCTCCAGGTTTCAGCACAACGTGTCCATCGTTGTGCCTCTCTACCGGAATCGGGAGACGTTGCGCGAGCTGTACAGTCGCCTGGCAGCACTGCGTTCAGCGTCTCGCCGTGTCCAGCTGATTTTTGTCGATGATAATTGCCCGGACTGCTCAGGCGAGTGCCTGCGAACGGATGCGGTCAACGACCCGGATCTGACAGTCATTGCTCTGTCCGGGAACAAGGGACAGCAGACCGCAGTTGTCGTCGGGACTGCGTTTGCCACCGGCGAGGTTATTGTGACCATGGACGGGGACCTGCAGGATCGCCCTGAAGACGTTGAAAAGCTGCTGAGTGAAATTGAGTCAGGTGCCGACTTTGCTGTTGCAGTTCGAAGCATACGATTTCAGAGCCGATCGAGGGCGGCGACTTCCAGGGTTTTCAAGTCGGTGATGAGCCTGGTTTCCGGCCTGCCACACAATTACGGGATGTTTTGTGCCGCGGACCGGCGGTTGTATGAGCAGGGAGTCTGGCCCTATGCCAGTCAGTCCCCATACATTCCGGGGCTATTGGCCCTGGCTTCCCGTCGTCACGTTGCGGTTCCAATTGAAAGGCGGCATCGACCGATAGGGCGATCCGCTTATTCCTCGATAGATCGAGTTATTCTGGGAATACGCAGCATTAATTCGGTGATGATGCGCCGGGCAAGCAGCAGGCGTTTTCGCAAGTTTGCGGAGTTCACATTGGCACCGCCAAAATGGGTGGTTCAGGACGGCCGCGAAATCACAATTTCTGCGACCACGATACACAATTGGAGCCCCCTTAGATGACTTCAGAAAAAGTCTTGCACAACAAGGTCCAGCAGGAATATTTCGCTGAGAATTTCAAACAAACGATGCAGCCGGTTGTATCCCGATATATTATTCGCCAGTTGGATCATTTCATCCGTATCTCGGGGATTTCCAGAGGCCAGAAGATTCTCGAGGTAGGCTGTGGCATTGGTCGGTATACGCTGCCGCTGCTGGAACGGGGTTTCTCGGTCGAGGGACTTGATCTGACTCCCGAGTTGCTGGAACAGATGCGGGACCACGCTCCAGAAGGAACCGACCCGATCCTGCACGCCGCGGATATTATCGAGTTTCCCAGCCAAACGAGCACGAAATATGACGCGACGATTGGATTTTTTGCTGCCCATCATTTCCATGACCTGACCGCCTGCTTCCAGGCTATGGCTGAAGTCACGAAACCCGGGGGCACGATCGCATTTCTTGAGCCAAACGGGCTGAATCCTCTCTATTATTTACAGATTGCGTTGACCCCAAGGATGACCTGGTCAGGCGACAAAGGGGTAAAGGATATGCGCCGCCGGCCAATGTTCAAAGCGATGTCCGCAGCCGGCCTGACAGACCTGACACTGGAAACGTTTGGCTTTTTGCCCCCGTTTGTGACCAACTCTCCAATAGGGCCTTCACTGGAGCCGCTGCTGGAAGGTCTCCCCGGGGTAAAACCATTCAGGCCGTTCCAGGTATTCCGCGGAACCGTCGGATCGTAAGCGTCCGATTTACAGTCCGGATGCCGTAATTTGAGACGTTCGGGGGCTATCTTCTTGCTGGGCGCAGGTTGGGCCATGTGCAGCCTGTCGTTGGACCTGCCCCTGTTCGTTGATTCGGCATACTTCGTATATCACGGACGGCTGGTGGCATCCGGAGTGCCGTTGTACGAAGCCACGATCTACGGGTACGGCCCTTACGGGCCAATGGTTTCTGCTGCCTTTGAACTTCTGTTTTCGTGGGTTCCGGGAATTGATCCGGTGCAGGCACAGCGTCTCGGCGGCGTTGTGGTGTATGGATCAATTCTTGTTTTGATCTTTCAAAGTGCGGAACGGGTATTTGTGAGCAGGCGCATCGCCCTCTGCGCGGCGTTTGCCTGGCTTTCGTTGCTGTTCCCGTGGATGGCATCATCGATTTCCTTGGAGCCCAAGTTGTTGGTGGCGGCGGCCTCTTTGTTCTGGTTATTGGCCGTGTCGGCACAACGTTGGCTGGTGACTGGTTTCTGGGCCGCTTTTGCCGGATTGTCGTGGCAACCGGCGGTTTTGCTGGCGCCGGCAGGTGCCCTGGCTGCAATTGTGCTTACCCGCAGGGTTCAGCCGATCTTGCGACTTTGCGGAGGCGTATTTCTGGGGACGTTGCCAGCCGTGTTGTACCTGACGTTGACAGATCAATGGGCACCGTTCTGGACCAATGCGGTCCAGCGAAAAGCGGCCGAACATCTTCCCGAGGCCTTCGACGGTGGACTCCAGTGGTTGGCCCGGATGCCTGGCAGTATGGCAGAGGACCTGCCGGTGTTTCTTGCCGCTTCAGCAGGCGCGTGGATCTGGTTTTCACGGCGTTCCCGTGATTGGCTGAATGACGCGCGCTTCGTTGGTGTTGTCCTGCTTGGCCTCACCTGGGTGACGGTAAACGTGATTGACTATGGTGGCATCCGCGATGGAATTCCGTTACTGCCAGTTGTTTCAATGTTTGCTGGAATCTGCATCGCCGTCGTGTACGGGATGATTCGAGAGGCAGGCATCGGAAAATTTGGAATGGTGACGATCGTTGCGCTGACGGTCATTGCGACGTTCGGTGATCTGGGTCTGACAGCGATCCCTGTCACACGCACGACGCAGGCATCCGTGTTTTTAAAGCTGAACGACTACGCAGGCGGTGCTGAAAGAATCGTCAGCTACAGCGTCACTGAGCATCTGGCCGAAACAGGGCAACCTTCGTCGGGGGTTATTTCGGTTTTTACGGGTCAGTGGGCGTTGGACTCTCTGGAACGTGCCTACCCAGGTGGCCTGGAGCAATACAAACAGGACTTGCAGGCCCAGAGACCAAATGTAGTCCTGTTGCGGGCTCCGGGGGCTGGGCACGTCAGTTTCAGGTTTATTGCCGACGAGTTGTTTCCAGATTACGTTCGGACACACCGAATCGACCAGAATTTTCGCCTTGAATATCCGAAGCACGGTTATCGCACGTTTCCGTTGTTGCGGTCGTTGTTCGGTGCAGCCGATCGGCCGCAAAGGTCGCTCTACGTGTTTATGGCTCCTGAATGGTATTCCCGGGAGCGTGAAGGGGAGTTGTGGAAGATCCTGGGACCAGTCGTCGACCAACCCAGCCGCTGACTATTACCCGGGGTCCCAACCAGCCGCTTCTGCCTCGGCGCCTTTCAGCGCGATCCGAACAAAGGCGATAATTTCCTCGGTGATGCGCCCGTGCTCGGATTCGTCCAGGTCCAGCGCCCGTGCGCCCATGTGGAAGGTCGACAGGGTGATGCCCTGGGCAACCAGTTCTGGGTTCCAGAGGGGTCTGTTCTTGGCGCGGGCTGCGGTCACCAGGTCCTCTTTAAGTTCGTCAATAAATCTGCCGATCTCTCGATTCAGGGCATCCCGGAACGCTGAACTGCTGCCTTCGGCCTCGCCGAGCAACAGCCGAAAGAGGTTCCCGTTGTGGCCAAGATACTCCATGAATGCCTCAATCGAGGCCCGCGTGGCGCCGGAATCACCGGCCTGTACCCGGACTCGGGCGTCGCGCACCAGTTGGCGCAGCGATACGCCGATTTCATCAACCA
>JBFJWU010000120.1:0-9140 GCA_041623475.1 bacterium
ACCGCCCCGAGTACCGGGATGCCGGCTATGACGTCACGGTCATACCCCATGGTACGTCCTGGGGCATGGCCAAGCTGGGGACCGACTGGTCAATCCAGTTGAACGGACAACAGCACGACCCCAACCTGCAACGAATTATCGAAGTCTATTCCGGCCATGGAAATTCTGAGGAGTATCGGGACTTCAGCGATCCGGACATCCCCTACCAGTCATGTGGCGACCGTGCCGCGCAGATGCAGATGGCCTGGTGCCTGGGCAGTGGCGGCAGCCGGGACAGCTGCCAGGCAGACGCGGACCAGGCCCGCACCGATGTCCAGGTGTCATTCCCGACAACAGCGAAGGACTGGGGTCTGTGCAACCAATGCCAGGACTGCTACCAGCCCGCAGAGCGATACCAGCCTGCCGGCAGCGTCCAGTCAGCCCTGGCTCGCACGGGCATTGACGGCAATGGCAATCCGTTGCGTTATCAGTTTGGCTTTATTGCGGCGACCGATGACCACGTCAGCCGACCCGCCAGCGTCAAGGAAGTGCGGGCCTTTTCCGATTCGTCGGCGGCGCTGGCATTCCAGGGCGGCGTCGAAACCCCGTTTGCCCCTGACGAACGAAACCGTGTCGAGGCCGAGCGAGTCGCGAGTTACTTCTACCCTGGGGGACTTGTCGCGATTCACGCCGAACGCAGGACCCGCGACAGCCTCTGGCAGGCACTCAAACGCCGCGAAGTCCACGGCACTTCGGGACCTCGGATCGAGCTCTGGTTCAACGCCCGGACGGATGCCGCCAACGCCACGATGGGAAGCCGCCTGACAACAACCACCTCACCCGAATTTACAATTGAGGCCTGGGGCGGCCCGACTGAACTGGCGGGCTGCAACGCCGCAACCCGGCAGCGCTGGGGCGATGAACTGATCGATCAGGTATGTCTGGGCGAGTGCTACAACCCGGGAGACCGCCGCACCGGGATCGAACGATTTGAGATTGTGCGAATCCGGCCCCAGCAACACCAAAGCGAAACAATCGCGCCGTTGATCGAAGATCCGTGGAAGGTGATCGAGAACACCCGGACGACTCCTGACGGTCGCCGGTCTCCCAATCTGACAGCAACATTTACGGATCCGGAGTTTGCCGGTCTGGGACGGGATGCAACCTATTATGTGCGGGTCATCCAGGAGCCGACAGAGTCAGTTAATGGTATCCCGATGCGCAATGCCGACGGTCAGTTGCGACCTTGTCCAATGGACGACCTGGATGACCAGTGCCTGACCATGGCCCGCGAACGCGCCTGGAGTTCACCAATTTATGTAGATTACGGGCCGTCGAGCCAGTGAACCGAATGGACCGCCCTTACCGCCCCCGGGGCCGGCAGTTGTCGCTGGGACTGGACAACCGCCCCAACCCGTTGCGCGAACGCCTGGGCGACCAGTTTTTCAAGGACCTGCCAGACCAGCCCGGGATTTACCGTTTCCTGGACAGCAACGATGCCCTGCTGTACGTCGGCAAGGCCAAGGATTTACGCAACCGGGTGACCTCGTACACACGGATCCGTGGCGACCGCGATCCCGGCCGCCTGGTCAGGATGGTCCGCAACACGGCCCGAATTACGATCCAGGCCTGCGCCACCGAGGAAGATGCGCTGGTCGCCGAACTGGACGCGATCCGCACCGAAAACCCCGTCTACAACCGCGCCGGGCGGCACACGCGACACTACGCGTTCATCGACCTGCTGACCACTGACAAACAACCAGGGCGTGTGCTGATACACCTGCGACTGTTTGAGGGCAATCGGACACCAGACGAGTGGCTGAACGGCCTCAAACCGCCCTGGCGCTCCGCCCGCTGGGAAACGTTTGGCGCATTCAAAGGGATCCGCAGGACACAGGCCGGATTTATGGGCCTGGCTCGGCTATTGTGGGCCATTCACAACGACCTGAGATCGCCCCTTGACTGGCCACCGATACTACGCCGCGACCGGCGACCGGACCGGGGCATCATTCTTGACCTGGACGGCACTGCCGCCGGATCGACAGCGACCAGCCAGCAACGCGCATTGCGACGACTGCTGCGCGGAACCGCGCGGTCGTTTATTGACCAGATATCAAACCAGGTCAACAGCAATGCCCGGCTGCGATCAATGAGCGGCATATTCCGGCAGGAGCTGGATGCCGTCGAACTGTTTTATGAACGCGGCCCGTTGCGGCTGCGACGGGCCATTCGCAAACTGGACCTGGATGACCAGCCACTGCCGCGCAATAATGTGGACCAGGCGCTGATCCGTGCAGCGTTTCGCTAACCCGACTAATGGAGAACCAGCGACATGAATGAACCACTGCACATTGAATATCGCTTCGAACTGCAGGATGCCCAGGTCGTTGATTTTGACATGTATCTGGATCCTGAAACACTGGTCATGGATCCGTCGATCTCGGCGGGGGATCTTCCCGACTGGGCTGAACTGGGATTTTCCCAATGCCCGCATTGTCCACTTTCTACATCGGAAACGGCCCACTGTCCACCTGCCGTCAACCTGGTGTCGGTTGTCAGCGGATTCGAACAACTGTACAGCCACGAATCTGTCTTTGTCACGGTCAAGACGGCACAACGTACTGTATCCCGGCACACGACCATGCAAAAGGCCGTAGCGTCCCTGATGGGTTTGATTATGGCGACCAGCGAATGCCCGCACCTGACGTTTTTCCGTTCGATGGCACGATTTCACTTGCCATTTTCGGACGCACGGGAAACTATTTTCCGCGCGATTTCATCCTGGCTTCTGTACCGGTTTATCGAGGACGGCAAGGACGGCAAGGCAGAGCTGGACCTGGACGGGCTGCGCGAGTTCTACGGCAACGTGCACGAAGTCAATCATGCATTTGCCGAACGACTGCGACGCGCCAGCAGCGCCGATGCAGCGGTCAATGCGCTGGTTGCCCTGGATGTACTGGGTCAGTCAGTTCACATGGCAATGGAAGACCAGTTGAAGGACCTGGAGCCGGTATTCAAGCCGCTTCTGCAGGGATCAAACAAAGAAACGTAATCAGTCGTCCTTGTTGTATTGCCCACCTGAATCGATGAACCGCCGAAACTGATTCATCGCATCAGGTATCTTGCGACGCTGGATGCGTTCGATCCATTTCCGTGGCAGCGGAATGCCCGTATCGACCTGGACACCGTATTCGCCAATCGTCCGCCGGTCGTCCAACTGGTACATCTGCCAGTACCCTTTGTTCCCGTCAATGTCGTTTTCAAAATGAACATTGTCCAGATACCATTCATAACGATTCAGGTCAGGGAAAAACCAGTGCTGGATATGGAACTCGATATCAATCCAGAGAAATTCGATCGTAAATTTGGTAAGTTCGCCGACCCCGTCCTGCCGCGCAATCGTTTCAGCATCGTCGAGCTCTTCGAGAAAGTCCGCCAGCCGTTCTGGCTGGAACATCAGTTCCGTCGCCCTGGAAATCGGCTGGTCAAAGATCACCATCGCGCGAATATACCCCCGGACGGCTGCGTCTTCATTCGAGCCGGCCGATGGGCTGTCCGGATCCTCCTGCTGGACCAGGATGACGCCTTCGGTCATCAAAATCTGGCGCTCCTCGGCCGGCAGGCGATCAAGATACACCTGCCCCTCGGTCCGGTCGTCAGTTGCCAGGACAACGCGTCCCGCAATCGGTGCCGGCCGATGCCAATTATCGACATTGGCACCAGGCAGCAGGACCGTTTCAGCTGAGATCGTTGGCACTGCCGGTGTTGTCGGTTGGGCAGTGGCCACAGCCACCGCCAGCAGCGTGTACATCCGGGACTCCTGTAGTACGGGCAATCCACCATTCTACAGGCAGATCGATACAACAACCTTCGTGAACGCCGACCAGGTACCTGGCGATCTGCGCGCCCTGCTGACCCGGAACAAGCCGAAAAATCCCGGCGTTATTCCAAAACCGGATCCTGTGAGTACGGCGAAGACGATCTGTTCCTGGGCACCCGCGTGCCCAGGCTACGGAAACAGGTGCCGAAAGAGCGGAAATTCTGCGCGTAGTCCTGCGGGCTTACGCGTCGGCCGTCGCCAGTTTCTTTGCGGTCCAGCCATCCTGTCCGATCGACGCGTTTGCCGAGGTTGCCGGCACGCACCCGTTGTTCGAGATCAGGCCGACCTGAAGTCTGGCGACTGGTCAGGCTGCCTTGTCCAGGGCAACCTGGCCGCGGTTGCTGCGCACCATCCGCGAGAACAGGGACAGTTCCCTGTCAAAAATAAACTTCAGCAGCAACCGGCCCCACGAGTTGTGCGAGATCAGCCCGTTATAGAACTCGGGCGCCATTCGTTTCACATCCGGCAGCCGATTCCAGGGGACCGACGGGAAATCGTGGTGTTCATTGTGGTAACCGACGTTCATGGCCAGCACATTGAGCGGACCGTAGTAGCTGTAGGTTTCCTGCGGATGATCCACCAGGTAATGTTCCTGGATCCAGCGGGCACCAAGCGGATGCAGACCGATCGAGAAAAAGAAAGAACAAACCAGATACAACAGGGCCTTGGGTCCCCACAACGCCACGACCGCCGCATCGATGGCAAAGACAAAGGCCCAGTTAACCAGTGTCCAGCGATTCATAAACTGGATCTCCTTGAGCCTCGGCGGCCGCGTCACCTGAAAGACCGGAAACAATAACAGCCAGGTCGCCTTGCCAAGCGCGCCGGCCCCGATCAACCGAGCTTCCCAGGTGTTGGGGACGTCAGCATCCAGATGATAATCACCCTGAAACGCATGGTGCTTCAAGTGATAACTGCGAAACGATATTGCGGCGGGTACGACATTTGGCACATCGGCCAGGATCCCGGCCAGATAATTCATCCACCGCCTGCGAAAGATCAGGTTGTGGGCCGCTTCGTGGATCATCACATACATGCTGTGGTTGGCGAATGCACCCACGCACCACGCAACCGCCGCGATCAGCCAGGCCGGCTGTTCGCGCAGGCCAAATGCCAGCCCAAGCTGCAGACACACAACGCCGCAAATGATTGCAAACGACCACGGGTTCCTGCCGATAAGTGATCGGACTTCAGGGTGGGCTTGCAGGATTGCCCGGGTGCGCGCTTTGTGGGGTTCGGGCTGCTCGGATACACGAAAACTACCAGCTTCTCCAGCCATCGATCGGTTCCTTTTCGGGATTTCGGTGCCACCGGCACCTGTGCGAAGGGGTACCGAAAAGGTACCAATAAAACTGGCGTTTTAAAATTGCCCGGATGCCGGATGGTAAGACCAATCCGACCGGACGACCGGACGGCCGGACGGCCGGAACAAGATGTATCAGATTTATGTCTGGAATTGGATCAGGTGGATCCCGTTCCGGAAATCAGCTGGATTGTAGCCTGGCGTGGAACTTGCCGGAGAAGCTGATCAGGCCGGACACAAACTCTTCGGACCCTTCGTCCAGCCCCTCAAACTCGACACCAATCGTGTACCGCCGCAGCCCGTCATCTTCAGCACACCAGCGAACGACGGACCGCAGTTCGACAGGTTCATTCCCGGTCCGGCTACCCGTACGCAGCTTGACACGGTCGCCGGATTCAAGCGGTTCACTGGCGACCAGCCTCATGCCAGTTTCGGACACATTGCGGGCAAATGACTCAATTCGACGTCGACCAACTTGTTGCGTCTCAAGCTCGAACTTGGTGCGAACTGGAAATCTTTGCGCCGCGCGTCGATCAAGTTTTGCATTGATCGCATCTTCCAATGCGTCGGCAAATTGCGGATCCATCTCTGCAAATTCCAGCCCGATTGTATAAACACCATCTATCGGGTCAGACACCCAGCGAACGATGGCAGGGGTATGAATACGTTTATGGTCAAAAGAAATGGAAAAAGCGACCTGCACCAGGTCTCCGTCGGCCAGCGATTCGCTGTGCCGAAGCGTCATACCACCTTGCGAAACGTTGCTGGATTTGCCGTAAAATGCCCGACCGTTCTCCATCTCGACGCGTACAGCAAAATCGACGTCAAAGCGGCTGTGCCGCCGCAGCGCATCAAACTTCACAGCAACACCCGGTCTGCACCGCGGCCTCCCGTATTCAAGATCTCTACGGTCATATCCCCACACCCCTATGGATTTAAAAGCCCGTTTGATAACCTGCCATGATTTTAACTGCCAATTCCTGTTTTGGCAAGTAAAAACAGTGTTCTAAACACATAATATAGCCCGGCATGGACGCTCGGCCAGCGCAACCAAAACCAGATGGCAGTTTCCGATTGCCATTCAAACGTCGTTTGTCCGGATCTCGTGGCATCACCAGTTGCGCTGCAGTAACCGATGTTCCGGCTCGACTAGCCTTTCACGTCCAGTCGGGCTAAGCTATGCCCACAAAACTCAATTCACGACGGACAGGACACGTCGCTTTGGAAGACCAGTTCACGACCCAGGAAAAATTTCGACTACTGCGGTCAATCCCGCTCTTTTCGTCGCTGGACCAGGAACAGACAGAGTTTTTGGCTGACAACCTTAAGTCACGGCGCCTGGCGGCCGGTGACATCGTTGTTCGCCAGGGCGACGAAGGCAGTTCGATGTTTGTCATCGCCGGTGGGCAGATGGCCATCCTGGTCGGCAACGAACAGGAACAGGTCGCAACGCTCGGTGGCGGCGATTACTTTGGCGAGATGTCCCTCCTGATTGGCGGCGCACGTGGGGCAACCGTCCGGGCCGCAACACCCGCCCTGGTATTCGAAGTACCGCACCTGGCGGTGAAAACGCTGTTGGCCGACAACCACGAACTGTTGGCCGAACTGAAAGCCGTCGTCCAGGAACGCAGCGGTGCTCCAGAACCGGACGAACCGGAAATTACCGTCGAAGTCGAGACGCAATCTGAGCCAACGAACCCTGTCGGCAAGGCAGACGAACCATCGATCGCCGATGATTTGATGGCCCAGATGACCAAACATTTCGGACTCGACGGATAGGCTTGAACCGCCGGGAATTGCAACAGATCAGCCTCGCGGTAGCATGAACCCTTTCCAAATTATCGACTCGCCCTGCGGCGGCAGACACCGGATTTTCTGATGAGTTTATTTGGGCAGTACCTGGTAGAACAGCAAAAGATTACCCTGGATCAGTTAAACGAGGCGGTTAACTACCAACGACAGCACAATCCGGCCTTCGGCGAGATCTGCGTCGAGGCCGAAATCCTGTCCCAGGCCGATGTCGATGACATCCTGCGCGAATTGCACGCGTATCGCGGCCGGATGCTGACGGGCGAAATCGCTGTGTTCCTGGGAAAACTGACCCAGCAACAGGTCATCGAGGTCCTGGATTGCCAGCGGGACGTCAATTTGCAGTTGGGGGATGCCCTGGTTGCCCTGGGCCTGATGCCGGAAGCAGACATCGAGGCGGAACTTGAAACGTTCGAGGAAACGCGAACCCAGTTCTGATCGAACAGTCCGCCTGCCTACTCCTGCTGGGCAAGGGCTGCACTGATTGCCTGCCTGAACCGGTCCAGTTCTGCCTGAACCCCGTCCCGGACATCGGCCGACCGCTTGACCAACCCGCGTAGCTGTTGTGTGTCCAACCGGGCGATGTGTACGCGCGTGACCGCCTTCCAGGTGATGCCGCCTGCCTGGCCTGTCATCGCTTCGACCATGCCTGGCGAAAATCCCTCTGAATTCCGGCAGACAACCCGACGCCTTCCGTCGATGTCCATCGCGCCCTCGACGACGCCTGACAAGACAACTGTCACGGGTTCCGTCGCGCTGGCCTGAAGCAGGACTGTTCCCGGGTCGACCGCAGTTGTCCGGCTTTCGGCCAGCAATCCCGTCGATAACCCTCGATCCAATCGCCGCAGGACCGGATTAACGCGAACAACGGTGTCGAACATCCGTTGTCGCAGACGGGCCTGCAGGATCTTCCGTATTCTGGGCGCATGGCCTTCCAGGTTGTCCAGCGTTGTCGCCGGGATTTCCAGGGCTTCGACATCCTCTTCGCAAAAAACGGACGCGGCGCGCGGGTTGCCGGTCAGCCAGGCATCTTCACCAAATACTTCCCCAACCGGCACCTCCATCAATTCAAAGACCGTCCCGTCAGGATCCATCTTGAGCACTCTGGCCCGACCACTGACCAGAAGGTAGAGGGACGTCCCATCTTCTCCTTCCGACAGGATTGTCTCGCCGCCAGCGAAAAAAGCCGGGAATCCTTCATCCGCAATGGTGTCCACAATCCCGGAATCCAACTGCGCCAGGAATCCTGTCGTGTTGATCCGGGCCAGGGCATCGCGCACCTGGACATCACGGGGTGTCGCCTGAATTGCGATCCCGGTTATCGACATCCCCAGCGATTGTGTCGTCTCCAGCAGGTCTGGATCTGAGCCCACGGCCGGCTCCGGATTAACACCCAGCCACTGTCCAAACGCATTGCCCGTCGATGATTCCGGTTCCGGCGCGGACTCGGCAGCTGGTTCCGAAAATCCGACAACCGGCATATCCTGGGTCGCCTGGCTCAACCAGTTATCTGCGGCAGGAGCGGGTGACGCCTGTGCGGCTGTTTTTGACTGATGGTCGTCCCGGTCTTGTTGCTGCGCCCGCTGGACATGCCAGCGATGAACAGTGTCGTCCTGTCGCCGCGCAGCCGCTTCTACTGCCATTCGGCTTTTGAGGATCTCCAGCTGTTTGGCCGCCTTTGCGTCCCCGGGTTTCAGTTTCAGGACTTGTTCAATAATCCGCACTGCCCGCGGCAACTGGCAATCGACACTGTATTGCTCCGCAGCCTTGGAATAGATCTTGACCGCCGTGTCGACCTGCCCCAGGCGGCCACACAGGTCAGCGACATTGACCCATAATTTCGTATCCTTGGGCCGAAGCTGCAGAAGTTGCTGGTATGCCTTTAACGCGGCGCCGTGGTCTCCCTTGGCAAGCGCTTTCTGGGCCTGTTTGCGTAGTTTTTCTTCGTCTGCCATATCAACGGTTATTGTAGCGGTGAAAATCACCAAATAAAAGGGATGGAATTATCGACCGCGGACCAGTAGCATGACTGTTGTGAAACAGTTTTCCCGGACTACGAAGTCGGTGGCTGTCGCCCTGTGGATTGCAGGTGCAGTTATGGCCGGTTGCACAACTGACCTCCCACCTGACCAGCAGGTTGACATCGATCCCGAAGCGTTGCTGGCAGAC
>JBFJWU010000121.1:0-9118 GCA_041623475.1 bacterium
GGCCGATCGGCCCACCCTGGTTAAGGATTTCGCTGACCCAGACCGTTCGCGACCGCCGCCCGCCTGTGGCGGATCCTGTCAGCAGCCGCCAGCTGTGATCGACCCGTGTAACAATCTCGATGGTGCCCCCATCGGGGCTCGCGTCTACCGCGTTGCGCAGCAGGTTTAAGTATACCCGATACATTCGGTCTGGATCGACGTTGACTTCCGGAAGGGACGGATCCAGGGTGCGCTTGAAAACAACTCCCCGGGACTCGGCAAGTCCCCTGTTGTTGCCGATTGCGTCGTCGATCACAGCGTGCAGATTGGTCATCTGGCGTCGCAACTTCAACCCGCCGGCGAGGATCGTAAGTTCCTGGAAGACAGCGTCAATCCTGCTGACGTCGGCAAGGATCTGGTCCAGGTCTTCGGCAATGCCCGTAACCGTCTTTCGCCGCTGCAACAATTGCACGGTCCCTTTGATCCCGGCCAGTGGATTTCTCATTTCGTGGAGGATCCCCTGGATCATCACCGATGCTTCACGAACACGTTTGTCGACCAGGTCGCGGGTTGCTTCGCGCTCGTAAACCGTCACGTCCGCGGCCATCAGCCAGGCACGCTCGGGGAAATTGGCCACCGGGCCAATCCAGATGTCAAATGAGCGGTCCGTGTCCTTCAATGGCACGCCCCGAAGTACCGCGCGGCGATCTTCCCGGCAACAGCGAATAACCTTGGCAAAAAAATCGAGCGGCCAGACGAATGGGATCCCGTAGATCGGATCCAGGTTTGCCCACGCGTGGTTTCGCCAGTAAAACCGACCGGCGTGATCAATAATCGCCGCCGGTACGGGTAACTCTGACAGGACCTGGCGGTTCACCCGTGCCGATCCCAGAATATCCAGAGCGTGCTTGAATTCGATGTCGGATTCGTTCGTCACGGTTGTCCTGTAATGAATTCGACCAGTTCCCGGACCTCGTCAGCAGTCAGGTCGGCAACAAGGTCCGCGGCCATCAGCGGCGGATAACCGGGCACCCGGATCCGGTCCGGGTCCAGCAGGGTCGCGGCCAGCTTGCCAGGGTCCGCGCCGACCCAGCGATCAAGCGCCGGACCGATCGCGCCGCCGGTGCCTCGCAGCTGGTGACAAAGCGCGCAACCCAGCGAGGGGTCATTGTACAATTTCTGTCCTGGCGAAATCGCGGACAGTTGGCGCACAGGGCCAGACAAGTTCGCCGGATACTGCCAGTTTCTTTGGGCCAGGATCCACGTCACCAGCGCCTCCATGTCGTCCGCGGCGTAATCGTATTCCGGCATGTGGGCGGGCTGCGCCAGGTCCGACAGATTATCTGGCAAGTGGCTGCGGGGATTCCGGATTGCCTCGGCCATAAATGCAGCCACCGGCGGCCATCCCAGCTTGACCAGGTCCATTCCTTCATTCGACAGCGGCTGCAGCGCCCACCAGTTCGCGACCAGTTCAAGATCCGGCCCCAACCGGGACCCGTTGTAATGACAGCCGCCGCAACCACCCTGATCCCAGATTCGTGCACCGTGTTCCAGCAAACCGGCGCCGGACGGGGGCCCCACGGTCGTGTGACACCCCGCGCACGTCGCCTGAATAAATGGCGCTGACAAGGGCTGCTCGCCCGCATATTGCCGGTGGCAATAGCTGCAGGCGACCGCGTCAATGTGCGTCTGGTGAATCACTGAATCCGGGGCATCGTCCGTACCCGGTGCAACAACCGTGCGTTCCGCAGTGTCGGACAACCGTGGCAGAACGCCGTCCGGCGGCAGGCCCGAACGGCCATTCGGCACCAGGATCATCACGATTATGCCGGCAACGGCACCTGAGACAAATACGGCTCGCAGTTGTGGGATCCGGTAGTCGATAACCAGTACAACCAGTACAGTCCCTGTGAACGGATGCCACGACGCCGCCTGCATGACGACATCGGCGCCGATACCGGTAGCGCTGACAACCGCCCAGATCAGGGTCGGATCAACCAGGAGGCCGCCGCCGATTGCTGTTGCGATCGCCAGAAACAAGACCGCCAACCGCCGTAACAACGATTTTCCAGACGCAGCTGTCGCTGCAGCCAGCGCCGCAGTCGCAAGCCCGGCGTGGAGAGCGGCCCCGACCGTCCGAAACGCAGCGGGAAGCTCGGCGATGACCAAACCAGTGGCCAGGCCAAGCACCACGAGAATCCAGATCTTCACCCGAGCTCCGTCCACACTGGTGTGTGCGACGGTCGCCACCGGTTGATCTGTGCCTGACGTTCCGCCACACGAACGGGAAACCATGACAACCCTCTGTGTGTCGGCCCTTCCAGCCTGGCACCGGATGAATCAAACCGCGATCCGTGGCAGCCGCAAAAGATGTCATCGTCCCTGCGAACCAGCGGGCACGCCTGGTGCGGACAAATCGCTTCCAGCGCCGCCAATCCATACCGACGATTGCGAACCAGCCAGACCTGGCCATCAGACGCCAGATACCAGCCATCATCCGGCGGTATTTGCCCCACAGATTCCCAGTTGGCCTGTGGCAACCGACCCAGGGACAGCCAGGTCGCGCCCGCGCCACCGCCGACAATTGCCCCGATCAGGAATCGCCTACGACCGGATGGAGCGACCGGGTAATTCGCTGGGTCAGACGATTTCATCATCAATTGGTAAAGTGGTATTCAGGACTCAACCTCAAACATTTGGGAGCGTTCACAGTGATCGGTGGACTGGGCACAACTGAATTAATTATTATCCTTGTCATCGTCCTGGTGATCTTTGGCGCTGGTCGACTGCCCGAAGTTGGCGGTGCACTGGGCAAGGGAATCCGTAATTTTCGCCGCGCCTCGAAAGGCGAAGAAGATCTGGACATCACGCCAGAAGGGTCCAGCCAGGGTCACGCGTCGCTTGACGACAGTTCGGCTTCGGCATCATCGGCCCAGGCAGAATCCGTGGACGCCGGAAAGTCTGCGTAATTCTGCATTGCTGCCAGGCTGGCGGCATACTCGTTAACCAACCCGTGTAATTCCCGGGAACGTGATATTTCCTGCAGCTCCTCTCTGGGCAACAGTGGCAGGATCCGCAATGCGTGCCGGGCCCGCACATAGGGATTCTGGCAAATCGTCGACTGAATTTCGGGCAATGCCAGCCACTTTGGAACCTGGAACACAGTCGCCAGGATATCTGCTGACTGTGGTCGCCGCGCCAGCAGCCGAATCATCCATTTGACAGTCGTCTTGGGATGCTCAAGGACAATTCGGATAACGGCAGGATCGGATTCCGTCAGAAACCGATCCAACCCCTTGCTGTCGGACAGTCGGGCCCTCGATTTGCGCTCGCCAAGCGTCAATTCCTGCAGGTCCGGATGCGGTTGCTGCTCTTCATCCGGATCCATCGCCCGGACGGCATCCGGGTCAGTTAACAAGTAGCTGATTTCGCGGCTGCCGGACCGAAACGCAGCCCGCCGCCAGGCGTGCAGTTCGGCCTGGATCTCCCAGTTGTTTTCGATCAAGTCGACAAAAGCCAGGTACAGTGGGGTCGCTCCAGGCGCTCGCATTCTGGCACCAACCACCAGTTCCTCGATAGCACGGACACTGGTCGGTGCCGACACCGCGGCGAAGTATCGTTCCAGGCTGGCAACACGCATTTTGTGTTCCGGCAGATTCCCCCACAGACGAATCTTGCTGCCGAAAACGTGGACGCTCAAATCAACGCTCGCCCCGAAAGCTGCCGATGACCTCGATTCTGGCTGTCATGGACTCGCCGCCTTCAGGCATCGGCGAGAAAATTATCATGTAGGGTACGTATCCGCCCGGTGCAATATTAAAATTCCGCAACTGGCTGCCCATTTCGACCTGCAACAGGTTGTTCAGTTCTTCTGGCGGGAAGTTCTTCATCTGCAGCTGGGAAAGGATATTGCCGGCGTAAACGGTTACGTCGGTAACATCCTGGCCAGTTTCATTTACGAGCGTCGCCTTGATCCGCGCAAAGCTGTGTGGCTCGGTATCCGTGTTGTTCAGTTGTCCTTCAAGAACCAGCAACTGCGAGCCCTTACGGTTCTGGACTACGCTGTTTTTCGGAACAGACACCGGCCGCAGCGGACTGATTTCTTTTTCAGGTTCTGCTGACGGTACGTCGCCGCCAATAATCGTTTCCAGGTGGATGCCGGTCATGCCGTGGAACACGTCGGGATTCATGAAGAAATAGGTACCGGCTCCGCCCGCTGCGAGGGTCAGGACCACCAGGATAATCAGGACAATACTGACACCGCGTTTTTCCGGCAGGCTGTCCTGGACCAGGGTATCCCGCAGGACTTTTTCGGCTTCGAACTCATCAATACCCGGGGTGAAATCGATCTCGGCCGGGGGACCCGGCGCATCCGCTGCCGCCCCATCGTCGTTGTCATCGTCCCAGTCAAAGTCAGGCGTGGCTCCATCGCCGGGTGCAGGATCTGACGAGGCGTCCATCGCCGCTGGGCCGCCAGCATCCGATTGCGCTGATGTCGAGTCTTCGAACAGGGAATTCAGGGCGTCTTCGTCCGACGCGCCTGGTTCTTCATCATCGGTCCCCTGAGTCACCGTCGGTTGGGGATCAGCAGGCGCGTTGTCATCGCCGAACAGGTCGCCTCCGTCACCGAACAAATCGCTGTCCTCACCCCCGTTGTCACCAAACAGGTCTTTGTCGCCGCCGTCACTGTCCGCCGCGCCAAACAGATCCTCGTCATTTTCGGCAAACAGATCGTCGCCGCCGCTGCCACCGCCAAACAAGTCAGCATCGCCACCACCATCGCCTCCGAAGAAATCGTCGATGGTTTTATCGGCATCGGAACTGTTATCGCCGCCAAAAAATGAATCTATCTCGTTGTCTTTACGCCCGGACGACTGCGACTGCGGGACATCGCCGCCGAAAAAACCATCCAGGTCGGTGTTATCGGCAGCCGGCGGCGGTGTCGGTGCGTCCTCGGCCTTGGCCCGGACCATGAATGCCTTGCTGCACTGGGTACATCGGACTTTTACCCCGCCAGGCTTGAGCTTGTCCTGGGGAAACTCATATTGTTTCTGACAATTTGGGCATTTAATTTTCATAATTTGCGCTTCATTGTAGCAGGGGATCCGACAAGTTCCCTGCGGCTAAAAGGTTCCTGTCATTAAGTAATCCGCAGTTATCACGCCCCGTCCCCACCCCCGTTTGCCAGTCGAACCAGTTCATCCAGGATCCGTAACGCATCCAAAGGCGTCGTGTTCATCAGGTCAACGCGTTTCAGGCGGTCCCTGATACGCGAGTCCGTCTGCGAAAACAAGCTCATTTGCGGGATCTCGGCCGGTGTCGCCGGGACCTGCCGCAACTCCTCATGTTCACGTTCTTCCAACAATGTCCTGGCCCGGTGCAGGACATCGGCAGGTACGCCAGCAAGTGACGCCACTTCGATCCCGTAACTGTGCGATGCTGCGCCCTCGCCCAGGGTATACAGGAACACGACCTTGCCTTCCCACATGCGAACCTGTACGTGCAGGTTCGCAATCCCGTCCAGCGCATCCAGATCCGCCAATTCGTGAAAATGTGTCGCAAACAACGTGCGCGCCCGCACACGGGTACACAAATCCTCGACAACCGCCTGGGCGATGCTCATGCCGTCAAACGTACTGGTACCACGTCCGATCTCGTCAAGGATTATTAATGATCGGTCCGTGCTGCGACGAATCAGGTCAGCAGTCTCTTCCATTTCAACCATAAACGTGCTCTGCCCGCGCCAAAGCGCATCGGACGCGCCGACCCTGGTAAAAATCTGGTCAACCAGGCCGATGGATGCCGACTCGGCCGGCACATAACTGCCGGTCTGCGACAGTAGCGCGATCAAAGCGACCTGCCGCATAAAGGTCGACTTGCCTCCCATATTGGGCCCGGTAATCAGGACCAGTCGCCGCGCGTCCGACAAATAACAATCATTGGGTACAAATGCGTGGTCCGAGTTAAGCTCCAGCGCCGGATGCCGTCCGCCGACGATCTCGATTTCGGTCCCCGCGTGAACCATGGGTTGTACCCAGCGACGTTCCCGGGCCGTCTGGGCCAGTGCGCAGAACATGTCCAACAGTCCTGTGGCATCGGCGACACGCTGCAACTGTTCCATAGCCTGCCTGGCTGTTTCCGCAAGGATGCGAAATGCAGTTTCCTCCAACGCCCACGCGGATTCCCTTGCACCGAGTATCTTTTCTTCAAGGGATTTCAGCTCGTCAGTAATATAGCGCTCGGAATTGGTCAGCGTCTGCTTGCGGTGATAAGCCGCAGGCACTTTGTCTTTGTGGGCGTTGGATATTTCGATGTAGTAACCGAAAACCTTGTTGTAGCCGATCTTCAGTTTGGGGATCCCCGTCGCTTCCCGCTCGCGGGACTCAATTCGTGCCAGCTCCTCGGCGCCACCGTGGGCAAGTGACCGCAGTTCGTCCAGTTCCGGATTGATTCCGTCGGCAAATATCCCCCCCTCACGTGGGCTGCGCGGCGGTGCGCCGACAAGCTGTCGCGTCAGATCCGCATTCAAATCGGCACAGGCATTCAAGCCTGTTTCTATCTGCCTGAATACGTCCGGTGCCAATCCGGCCAGCAACGGCAGTACCGCCTGGGCCGCCGCCAGCGCATCGCGACACGCCCCCAGATCTGCAGGCGTGGCAGTCCCCTGGGACAGCCGGGCGATACAGCGAGCGATGTCGGGAACGCCACGCCAGCCCATCCGGATATCGTCAAGAATCGCCGGCGCATCCAGCAAGGCACCAATCGCAGCCTGTCGTTCATCAATCTTGTCAATATCCAGAAGTGGAAATCGCAGCGCCGATTCCAGAACCCGTTCGCCCATTCGCGTTCGAGTCTGGTTCAGTACCTGGAACAAAGTCCCCTGACGGCTGCCGTCCCACAGATTTCGAAATATTTCCAGGTTGCGAATTGTTCGCCCGTCCAGGGCAAATTGACCGTCTTGAACCAGCGGCTGCGGCGACCGCAGATGATTAAGTTCAATCTTCTGCGTCTCCTGAAGATACGCCTGAACCAGGCCCAGGACCTTACGCTGTAATGGTTGCAGCCCGCGATCACTGGTCGGTGATGCCACAGGCCGTTCGCTGACCGGCAGTCCGTCGATACCGGCGGCCGCGACTCCAGCCGCATCATCGGTAACCAGTTCGGACGCGGGTCCGCCCAGCACTTGTTCGATGCCATCATCGATCGAGAACGTACCGACGCGCTGGATTCCAGTTTGAAAATCCACGGCAGCCAATCCCACCTGCTCGCCGTCCCGTATCCACCCCCAGATCCACGGGTTATGTCCGCTATCCAGAATCACGTCGCCGGTGGCCGTCCCCGGCGTCACGATCCGCACGATCTGACGCTCAACGGGACCTTTGGACTCAGTTGGATTTCCAACCTGTTCGCAAATCGCAACCGACAGGCCTGCGGCAATCAGTTTGGCAATGTAAGTCTCGGCGCTGTGATATGGCACACCGGCCATCGGAACAGGGTTGTCATCCCTGGGATTTCGGCTGGTCAGGGTTATGCCCAGCAAGTCGCTGCACCTCTGAGCATCTTCGTAGAACATTTCGTAAAAATCACCCATCCGAAAAAACAGCACGGAATCGGGCACTTCGGCATGCAGCGCCAGATACTGTTTCAGGACAGGGCTCGGTTCAGCAGCGCTCATGCGATTTGCCTGTCCAGACAAACTCCCCGGCCCGGTTGAGCACGGGCGTTCTGCAGCTCCGCCAAAACTTACTTGGCGCGAATGACCAGGGACGACCCGTTGGAAATGACCTCGAAAGGTACATCCTGGTTCAGGTCCAGGACGATTCGGACCTTGGATTCATGTCTGCCGACACGGACATTTTCAACGACCGGACTGCCGGACTGAGACACCCGAACCCCTTGCCCCAATTTGACGTCGATAATGTCGATCACCGCGCGGGGTGGTTTGCTGAGGCCAAAATACTTGAATTGTCCGTCAAAACTGCCGTTCCCCTCGACGATCAGGAACTCCTTGACCGAACTGCCCGGCCGAAAACCGCTGATCGTTGACGCGGCACCTGACGCGATAGCTGCGGGCTTTGGCTGGGCTACCGGTTTGGGCGTGGGCTTGGGTGCGGGCTGCGCGACCGTTTCTGGAGCAGGGGCTGGCTCTGGCCTGGGCTCTGGCCTGGGCTCTAGCTCTGGCTCTGGCTCTGGTGTCGGATCCATTGGCTCGGGCGATACCGTGCCGTCACCATCCCCACCTTCCATCTGTCCGTCTGCAACCGGGACCTGGGGTGCACCCGGTTCCGGCGCCGGACCGCTGTCAGGCGCCGGCTGCGGAGCCGGAGCAGGTGCGATGTCCGTCCTGGCGGCCATCTGCGGGGCCTCAGGATCGCCGGACATCATGAAAAATGCGGCCGCCCCGCCGATCGCAACAATTCCAACGATGCCGACAATAATCAACGGCAGTTTTGATTTGCGAGCGGTCTCGATCTGGTGGCTGATGGTCGGGGTTTCGTCCATCAAGCTCTGTGCCGCATCATGATCATCACTGATGTACACATCGGGGGCCCCAGACGCGGTCGCATCCTCGATATCCACCGACTCGACATCCATTGACTCGATTTCTGTATCCTCGAACAAGCCCGCAACATCTTCTGACACAGAGTCGGCATCTTCAATTTCAACGTCTTCGACAGCGAACTCTTCGACCGCTGGTCCCGATTCCAAGGAATCGCCCACCGGCGACTCTTCGATCGACTCCAGATCATCGGACAAGTCCGAAAAATCCATCTGCCCATCCGCCTGCGGCGCAGGTTCGCCGGCGTCCACGGGCAGGTCCATTGACTCGATCTCTGGCGAGCCAAAATCAAATTCACCAGGCTCGTCTGCGACCTCCAGGTCAGATTCTTCAATGTCCAGATCGACAGATTCAATTCCAGGATCCGCATCGACAATCCCGGGATCGACTTCCTCGATATCCATTTCCTCGATTTCGCCGCCGTCCATAAAGTCGCCGTCCGGCGGTGCCATCAGGTCGCTGGTATCGACCTCTTCCAAGCCGATTGCCGAGTCTTCGTCAATCCCGGCCTCGGCCTGCGCGTGCATTGATATGGCATCCTCAATGGTCTTTCGAGAACGCTCGTCCAGGTCTTCGAAC
>JBFJWU010000122.1:0-9068 GCA_041623475.1 bacterium
CCGATCTGCGGTGGCAGCTTGACTGCGTCTTTTTCCGTAACGATGCAGCAATCTATGTCGTGTGTCTTCCACAACGACCGAAGCTCGGCAATGGTTGCCGGTCGCAACGGGTCGTGATCCGGCAATGGGGTCTTGACGGTCAGTTCAATTCCTATCGATTCCAGATGACGAAAAAACCTGGACGGATAGGCCACCGCTGCCATTGCAGCAATTCGTCCCCGGGGTGCGATCAGTGGCGTGTCCAGTTCCAATCCCTGGTATCCGCATTCAAACCTGGGCAGTTCCGGGAAAATCGGTGGAATTGCCGCCAATGGACCGCACAGCGCGTCAGCATTGCGCAGATTCCTGACCGAATCACGGAGAACTCCAGCCGGCAACATGCGTCCGTTACCAATGCCCTGGTCGCCAAACATGACAATATCCATGTCGCGCTCGATTTCGACGCGCTGGAAACCGTCCTCCAGGATCAGGACATCGGCATTTTCCTGGGCGGGCACGACTCCGGCTTCTCGCTGCCTGGATATCCAGACCGGAATTCCCCTACGCGCCAGCATTATGGGTTCATCGCCGTACTCGGCCGGGTCCCCGCCAGCGGGGACCTCAACGGGGCCAGAGTGTGCGGCCAGGTACCCCCAGGCCAGAACATGAGCCCGCAGTCCCCTGGCTGCGAACAATTCATGCAGCCAGGCGACCATGGGTGTTTTACCGGTTCCACCCACAGTAATATTCCCAACGCTGATCGTTGGCACCGTCGGACGCACGCGGGTTTTTCTGCGCCGGCGCAAATGGTCGACATGGCGCAGACCGGCATAGGCAGACGACAATGCCCGCCCCACAGGGTTGTCGAAGCCGCTGAATTCCTTAACCAATGGTCAGTGCCTCGCGAGCGGTCTGACTCATCTGCGTTGACAAACTGACCAGTGTCGATCGTCGGTCAATTCGTACGTCGCTTGATAGTATTTCGATAATCCGCTCGGACAGTATCCGCGGTGACCGGGCTTCAAAAACAAAATCACCTGGCAACAACCCGATCAGGTCTGATTGGTTTCGCCGGTACGGTCCCATCAGCACAGACGCGTCGTGAAGCAGGGGTTCGACCGGGGTATGTCCGCCCCGGTTTACCCACGAGCCGCCGACCAGGGCAATTTTGCCCAGGCTGTAGATGCCGGCCAATACCCCCATCTGCGAGATTATCGTCACCGTGTCGGTCTGTGGCCAGCGGGCGACATTCTGTTTGAATGCCGAGGCGATTGACTCGGTGCGGTCGATGTGGCGAGGCACAACAATCAGTCGCGCATCCGGGTGAGAGGCCAGAACGCGGGTCCATGCGGATGCGAGGATCGGGGCTTCGCCCGGATGTATGGACCCGGCAACGACAGTCTGATTTCGGGAAGCGTCCCAGTCAGAAAACCGCGGATCCAGAGGGGTCGCAGCCGCATCGATCAATTTTGCAGCAAATCCAGTGTGTACACGATCTGGACGAATACCCGCGGCCAGGTATCCGCGCGCTGCACGTTCGGACCCGACCCAGATCCCTGCGATCGCGTCGGTTGATCGGGCAAGGTGGCGCCAGTACCTGTTTACAGGAAACCTGATCCGGCCCCCCAATACCGCCAGGTCACCGCTATGCAGCGCTAACTTGATCAGGGCGGGCCAGGCTTCAGCCTCGAGCAATATCGTCCGCTTCGGCTGCCAGTCGCCGACCAGTCCGGACAGTCCCGGGCCTCGCGGTATGGGGAGCGCTCGCACTTGGATCCGGGTATCCAGGCGTTCTCGCACAAGCCCGATGCCCCGTCCGCTGGTTACCGTCACACCGATCAATTGACGGTCGGCAAGTTCATTTAACAACGTTGCATAGGGGGTAATTTCGCCGATACTGGACGTGTGTATCCAGATATCAACCGGAGTGGCATCTTCCGAGCCGTACCACCGTTCGCTCCAGGTCGTCGTTTCGCCGCGGGCTCGAAAAATCGGCCAGATGGAACGCGATAACAGCCAGTTCAGGAATGTCACAGTTGCCAAGGTGGCTGTCGCCCGGCCCAAGCCTCGGCGTCGACCAGCAAACGGCGCATGGCAGCCTCGACCCCGGACCTGCTTTGATCGAGGTCGCCATCGGCCGGGACATCGATGGGCTCGCCCCAGCGGACCTGAACCCGGCTGCCAGGAAACGGTATCCAAAACCGGTCCCAGGTGGCCAGAGCATATCCGTGCCGACTGGTGTAGACCACGGGAACGATCGGCAGCCCGTTGCGTTGTGCCAGCACAATCGGCCCCATTTTGACTTCATACGGCGGCCCCAACGGCCCGTCGACGGCAATCGCGACGTCCCAACCCTGGCGCAGGCGCTGATCCATTTCTGCAAGGGCCTCTGGTCCACCCCTTCGAGAACTCCCGCGAATAGTCTGTCGACCAAGTTTGTGGACAATATCAGCAATCAAATCGCCGTCGCTGCTGGGACTGATCAGGATGCCAACCGGGCGGTCGTCGGGATAGGCAAACGGTAAATAGAGGAACCTGCTGTGCCAGAATACGATGATCAGGGGCGATCGTCTGCGGCGCGGTTCAACATACTCCCAGCCGACAATGTCGGTTCGCGACAGGTGCCAGCCTGATGAAAGGATCCGGGGACCGACTGTGCGGCCAACGCGTCGCAACAGGCTGGTTCCGGCCCCCACGTCATTCGCCCTGGGTGGATTGCAGTTGGTGCAGTCGTTGGTACAAGCCGTTGGCCCGCATCAGGTCCTCGTGGCGGCCGGATTCGATGATCCGGCCAGATTCGACCACATCAATCCGATCCGCGGCCCGGATGGTGCTCAGGCGGTGCGCAATGACCAACGCCGTTCGTCCCTGCATCAGTTTCTCCAGGGCGGCCTGTACTTCCCGTTCGCTTTCTGTGTCCAGGGCACTTGTCGCTTCATCGAGGATCAGGATCGGGGCATCTTTCAAAAGCGCGCGTGCGATTGCGATTCGCTGTCGTTGTCCTCCGCTGAGACTGACTCCGTTTTCGCCAATTACAGTTTCATATCCATTTGGCAATGCCTGGATAAACTGGTCCGCATAGGCTGCCCGGGCAGCGTTTTCGACTTCCTCGTCCGTCGCGTCTGGACGGCCGTAGCGAATATTGGCCCGAACCGTATCATCAAAAAGTACGGTCTGCTGGTCGACCATCGCAATCAATTGTCGCAATCCGGGCAACGACATGTCACGGATATCGATGCCATCCACAGAGATCCGTCCGGCGGTTGGATCATAAAGCCGGGGTAAAAGATCAACAAGGGTTGACTTGCCGCCACCACTGGGACCGGCCAGGGCAACCACCTGGCCAACGCGAATATCCAGGTCGATCGAATGAAGTACATCGGGCAGATCGGTACCGTAACTGAATGAAACCCCTTCAAAACGGATCCCCTGGCGAACCTCGGCAATATCGTTTGGTTGAACTGGCGATTCTATGGTTGGCCGGGCATCGACCCAGGCAAAGATCCGCTCGGCTGCTGCAACGCCGTGCTGTATTTGCTGCCACGTCCCATTCATTCGCCGTACCGGGTCGTACAACAGGAATACGGCTGTTGTAAAGCTGAAGAACTCGCCCGTCGTCATCACGTCGTCAATAACAAGGCGTCCACCGAGCATGATGACAGCAGCCACGCCGATTGACCCGATCCATTCCATCACCGGATGGCTGGCATTTTCGGTTCGGACCGCGCGGCGATACGTCTCAAAAAGTCGCGTTATTTCGGTCCCGATTCGTTGTGAAAGGGCGTTCTCCATTGTGAAGATCTTGACTACGCGTATGCCCGTGAAAGATTCATACAGCAGGGCATTCAATGTGCTCATCTGCTCCTGACTCTGCTTGCTGTAACCACGGATCATCCGTCCGAACTTTGCCAGTGGCCAAACCGCAACCGGAAAAACAAGAATTGCGATCGATGCCAGGCGCCAGTTCTGGTAAAAGACAACACCCACCAGCCCGACGATCGTCAGTATGTGCTGGAAGAATCCAGTCAGGGCGCGGGTAACTGCGCCCTGTACCAGGGATGTGTCGTAGGTAATGCGGCTGACAATTTCTCCTGAAGGAGTCTGGTCGAGAAACGCGAGGTCCTGTCGCAACATGCTTGCGGTCAATTCAGACCGGACATCGGCAATTACCCTGTGACCGACCCGACCCATGATGTATCCCTGCACGTACCCAGCGATGCCCTTGACTGAGAACAGTCCGACGATTCCTAATGCAATCGGCAGCAACATGTCCCGATCGCGGGCAACAAATATCTTGTCCATGACAGGTTCAACCAGAACCGGAACCGCAGCGCTAGATGCAGCGACAATAATCATTGCGATTACGGCAAAAACCAGGGAACCCAGATAGGGGCGGACAAATACCAGTAGTCGCGTGTATTGATCCAATGCCTGCATCTAGGCAACCAGGGCCAGTAAATCGCTGGCAGCCTGTGACATACCATCAGGGCGGGCAAGGGACGCGACGACAGAACGGGCGGCAGCGATTCGGGAATCCCGGTCAGAAAAAACCATTTGCAGCGCCTGCTGAATCTGCCCGACGTTTGCCTGTTTCTGCAGCAATTCAGGTATCACTGGCCGCCCTGCGTTGATATTGACCGGATTAATCCAGTTCAATCCGACCAGCGCATTGCCTGCCAGATAGGTCAGACTGGATGTTCGGTAACAGACTACCTGCGGTACACCCATAGCAGCCAATTCCAGGTTGACGGTTCCAGAAGCGGCCAGCGCGAGCGCACCATCCCGGTAGGATTCACAGTTGTTGACGTTGCGGATTTCGATCGTTGGTTCAGGGACCTGCCGGGCTCGCAGCTCCATTCCCGGAGCCACGCACAAAACCGGTCGCAGGCCAAGTTGGTCGGCCACCCCAACCGCAGACTGGATAAACAATCCAAGGTGTCGATCCAGTTCGGACGGGCGGCTGCCTGGCAATATCAGGAGCCGGTCGGCATCATCATTGGCCGGAGTTTCTAACAACCGGCAGACCGGATGGCCAATTGCAACGACGTCGAATCCACGTCGTTCATACCAGGTTTTTTCGAATGGAAACAGGACACCCAGCAGATCCGCGGAACGTGCCAGTCGCCTTACGCGCCAGTCCGCCCAGGCCCACAATTTTGGCGGTGCAATATGCAGGACAGGGATGCCCAGCCTGCGCAGTTGCCGACCAAGGCGCATGTGAAATTCGCCATAGTCAACGAGAACGGCTGCGTCGGGTCGCTCGCGTTTACAGGTGCGTACAGACTGCTGCAGAATCCTGAACGTGCCTGGGATATGGCGGATGACTTCGGCTATCCCGAATCCCTGCAGGTCCTCCATCCGTCGAATTGTCTGCACCCCCTGTGCCCGCAGACGCGGCCCGGCAATTCCGATCGCGTCATAGTCTGACATCTCTGTCAGAGCTGTCAGGAACTCAGATCCACGTTCGTCGCCGCTGGTCTCGCCAGCGCTGATCCAGATTCGAAGTTTGTTGGCCAAGGCTGTGTCGGTTTCGGGCGGCAGGTGTCAGTTTTCGGGACGAGTTACGCCGCGTTCCGATGCCTGAATAAAGCGAATCATCCGTTCAACGGGCTCTATTCCTGAGTGGGCGCCAGCGGCCAGTTCGAGCGCGTCCTGAAGCTGTTTCTTCTGTCGGAACAGCACCTTGAACGTCTCTTTGAGGGCGGAAATTTCAGTTGATGGAATCTCGAGTCGTTTCAGTCCGACAAGATTCAAGCCGTGCAGGGTCGCTCGATTCCCAGCTGCAATACACCACGGCGGGACATCCAGTGTAACCATGGATCCACCGCCAACCATTGCTCCGTCGCCGACCCGTACAAACTGATGGATGCCGGTCATCCCACCGACAACACAGTCGTTGCCGATTTCGACGTGACCTGCCATCTGGGCATTGTTCGAAAACACATTGTTGTTGCCAATCCTGCAATCGTGCGCGACGTGGACATACGCCATCAGCAGATTGCCGCTGCCGATCACGGTCTCGCTGCCTCCGTCGCCTGTACCAGGATTCAATGTCGTGAATTCACGGATAACGTTGTCGTCACCGATTCGCAGAAAAACCGGCTCTCCATCGTATTTCTTGTCCTGGGGCGGGGTTCCTACAGCCGCGTATGGAAAGACCTGCGTTCCCGAGCCGATGGTCGTATTGCCGTCGATCAGTGCGTGGGCGCCGACCGTGACGTTTTCGCCAAGTCGGACACCTGAACCGATCACAGCAAATGGTCCGACCGTGGCCGATTCCGGGACTCGCGCGTCCGGGGCGATGATCGCAGTTTCATGGATCATTCAGACGTTCCAGCTGTCTTTTACGGATGCCATAAAATCGGCGTCGGCGACGACGATGTTTTCCACGGTTGCGCGTCCCTGAAAACTCCAGAGTCCCCGACGTCGTTTCTTATATTCAACCTTGACTTTCAACTGATCTCCGGGACGTACAGGCCGCCGAAAACGCGCGCGATCAATTCCGGCCAAAGCTACGGGCTGTCCCTTGAGCGACGGATCAATGGCATAACCCAGAATGCAGGCGGCCTGAGCCATGACTTCGACAATGACGACGCCGGGAACAATGCTTTGATCCGGGAAATGTCCGCGAAAAATCGGCCAGGACTTGCGAGGTGTCCACGTTGCGTTCGCTGACTTGTTCCCCTCGTCAATTTCAACCGAATCCAGTAACAGGAACGGTGCTCGGTGGGGCAGGACATCCCTGGGTTTGATTGTCATGACGTATCCTTGCTCTTCCATTCACGAAGAAAGTCCGGCAGTTTGTCGAGGGCGGCAACGGTCCGCAGCCACTGGCGGTGCGATACTGCAGGGACACCTCCGACTGTACTACCTGATGGTAAGTCACGCATAATTCCCGACTTCGCCGCTATCCTGCATCCGTCACCAATTTCCAGGTGGCCGGCGATACCGACCTGTCCGCCGATCATGCAGCCCGAGCCGATCACGACGCTTCCCGCTATTCCGGTCTGGGCGGCGATGACGGTATGGGCGCCAATCTGGACGTTGTGGCCGACCTGAATCATGTTATCCAGCTTTACGCCATTTGCTATGGTTGTCGGGGCCAGGGCCCCACGGTCAATGCTGCAGTTCGATCCGATTTCAACGTCGGGGCCGATTTCGACGTGACTGATCTGGGGGATCTTCCGGAGTCCTGATTCGGTTGGTGCAAATCCGAACCCATCGCTGCCGATGACCGTGCCGGAGTGAACGATCGATCTGTCACCAATTTCGCATCTCGCGTAAATGGTGACGTTGTCATGGATGCGGACCGATTCCCCAATTGCAGCGTTTGTTCCAATGGTAACCCCCGCACCAATTCGCGAACTGTTTCCGACTCGCGCTCCGGCGCAAATTGAACTGCCGGGACCGATTGATACATCGGTACCGATATCAGCGTCGGGGTGTATGACTGCTGTGCTATGAATGCCAGTCCAGAAATCGTCATCGGCTTCAAAGAACTCAAGAACCGTGGCAAGTGCTGCGTACGGGTCCGGGCAAACCAGGGCAACCGTGCCGTTCGGAACCAAATGCGCGTCATTGTCATTGACGAGCACCGCCGCTGCGTTTGTCGATCTCAGATCGTCTTTGTACTTGCTGTTGGCGAGGAAAGTCAGATGATCCGGACCTGCTGTGGCAAGGGGCGCGACACCCGAAATGTCCAGCCCGGGATTACCTGGTTCAGCCAGGCCCAGTGACTCTGTGATCTGACCCAGGGTTGGCATCGGGACGGATCAGTTTTTCTTGGACTCGTCGTATCGTTTTAGAATGACGTCGGTCAAGTCCAGTTTGTCAGCTGCAAACAACACGCCCGCCTCGCCGCTCTCGATAACCAGTGTCAGCCCTTTTTCCTTGGCGAGCGCTTCGATGATCGGCTTCAGGTCTTCCAAGATTGCGGATGTCAATTCAGTATCCCGATCCTGCAGCTCCATCTGTGACTGTTGCAGTGTCTGGCGCAGTTCCAACTGGGTTTCAACGATCTGTTGCTCCAGTTCTTCACGGGCATCCGGCTTCAGGATCGATTTCTGCGAGTCATACCGTTTCTGGAGGGTTTCCAGCTGCGAGCGCATTTCGTCAATCTGGGCACGGGCCCGCCGAGTCGTCTGTTTCAGCAGATCACGTGCAATTCGTCCCGCATTGGATTCTTCCAGGATTCGCTGTACGTCAACGGTTGCGATTCGATCCTCGGCGCTGACAGGAGCGGCCAATCCGACGGCAATGGCCATGCCGGCAAGGGTCATCATTCGTTTCAAAACCAGTTCCTTTCGGGAGCAAGGGGTCATTGTACTCACGTTGCGTGGGGTCAAACAACCGGTCCAGGAGTTGGCCACAGGCAACGTGCGGCAATTCCAACGGGCTAGCGTCGATCCGACGTCGATATGCCGCCTAAAACGGCAAGCGACAGTTGCAGTTCAATCCGGTCTGCACGATTTCCCGGCAAGTCAAGTGCAGAAACAGAAATATCAAGACAGTCACAGGGATCGCGGTATCCCAATGATGCACCCCGGGCAAACCAGAAATGGTCATAACGACTGACGTCGGCGATCTGCACCCGATTGATTAACGTGCCATACAGGCGCCACGTCTCCCAGGTGACTTCGGTCCGAATTTCCCGGACCGCACGCAGCGGGACACGGTCGTCGGCGAATGGCGAGGGAATACCGTGCTGCCATTGATGTCCACTGGCTGATTCACGCTGGCGGCTGTAACCAACTTTCAATGATTGTTCGGGCAGATATCGCCAGGTCAACTCGACATCCGCCGATGGAACCATTGGCCGGGGATTGGCGCGATGGAGAACCTGGCCGACAACTGTGACAGCTTCCATGTCAAACAGGATGGATTGTCCATAGACACCGGCCTGCTGAAATCTGCCGCCATCCTCGCGGTACGGTGCTTGCGCCCGCCACATCCAGCGGCCCATTCCAAATGTACCGTCGGCAGAAAGGAAGGGTATAAGCCACATCTGGTTGCCAAGATGATCGACATCTTCGATTTCCAACCCCATGGATCGCCACCCATCCTGCCACAATAAGTCCGCTCCGGCGCGC
>JBFJWU010000123.1:0-9062 GCA_041623475.1 bacterium
GATCAAAGTCTTCCTTGGCCTTGTGGAACAGGACCGGGAACGGCTGTGAGGCCATGAAGACCTGCGGATGCGTCCCCATGACTTTTTCCAGCAGCGTCGTTCCCGAACGATAACAGCCCGTAACAAAGACGTTCCTCGGCAACTGGTTCACGCGTCAGGCAAAGGTCGACAGGATGGCATCGGCATCCTGGGGCAATCGATGGAAAACCGGTTCCCCGGCGTCCAGTTCAATAATTCCCGGTGCCGGATGAATGAACGGCGGCGCCATGACGATCGAGTACGCGCCTACGTTTTCGAATACCAGGAAATCGCCGGACTGCACCGACTGCTCAAACCCGGTAAACAGGATGTCGCGTTCCATACAGGTGTACCCGGTAACGTCCTGGCCGTTCGTGCGGTCGCGAGCTTGTTCGCCGTTGGGCCGAACAACCGTTGCCGGCAGGTTAATGTTGTTGCCAGCCGGCTTTAACAGCTGGACCCCGGCGGCAACCTGGACGATGCGCCGATCGCGGATCGTCCGGACGTCCAGCACGCGGGTCGCCAGTTTCATTGTGTTGGCAGCCAATGCGACACCCGGCTCCAGAATCAGCCGCGGGCCGTCGGGCCCATACCGATTGGCGAACGCCCCGGCGATCGCCTGGCCGTACTGATCGTAGGTGGGGATGTCGCCGCCAAACTGGGTCGCCAGTTCGTCTCCCATGGGACTGAAATAACCGCCGCCAATATCGATGTAATCCGGAACGGTCGACGCAAACAGCTCGTCAGCGAGTTTGATCATTCGCCGGGAAATCATCCGATAGGCATCGACGCTGCGTGTGCCCGTTGCAAAATGACAATGCAGTCCAACGACGGTCACCCCGTTTTGTTCCTGCAGTTCGGCAAGTGCCGAGACCAGTTCGTCGCCGTCGGCATCAAAGCCGAAACGGGAGACCTGCCCATTGCCGATGTCAAAGTTGCATCGCAGGCCGACTCTGGCCTCTTTGAGACCCAGTTCGCGGATCAGTTTTATTTGATAGGGACTGTCCAGGTTGACCGTCGCCCCCTCCTGCAACGCCAGTTGCAGGTCTTCCTGCGTACGCACCGGACCGTTGACAATGATTCGCTCGCCCGGAACCCCGTGTCGGCGCGCCATGTCGTATTCCATGCGCGACACAACCTCGGCAAAGCCGCCCAGGTCATTGACCATCCCGCAGAACGCCGGAAGGTAATTGGTCTTGTAGGAGTAAGCAACGTCGGTTCGGCCATAATGGCGGGTAAACGCGTCGGTAAAAGCCTGGAAATTCGCCCTGAACTGCGTCGGGTCCACCAGGTAAAAACAGTCGCCCGCCTGCGCTGCGATCTGGTTCAGCTGTGCATAGTCCACCTCAGGCAACTCCATTGGGATCGGGTTTGACGATCAAATCGGTCGCCCGTTGAATTTGTTCGGCCAGTTGCTCATAGTCGCTCCCTGCCGGGATCAGGAAGGTGCAATACCCGATCGCTTGGCCGGACCGGGAAAATGCCGAAACGGTGTCGCCGGGATCAATACCGATAACCAGTTCCTCGATCTCCGGCACCGCCTGGCGAATCTCCGTCGCTGGACGAATGGATTCAACGGACCCGCTGGCCCCAGAACAGAGTACAGCACTTCCTGCAGCAACAGCTTCCTGGCCCGTCGGTTGGGGCACCGGGTTTCCCAATGCAGCGGCAATCGCATATTCATACGGGTCAATGCCTGACGACAGGCGAATCAGGGATGGGATTCCATTGCCACCGGTCCGCGGACTCATCTCGATCACGGTTGCCGTGTCGCCATCGACCATGACATCGAAATTGACTGGCCCCGTTGCATATCCCGCGGCCCGGGCCAACTGCTCGACCGCTGCGTTGATCGCCTGGATCTGACCAGGGGACAGACCAGACGGAAGGCTGTGGCCCCGGACATAGAACCCCTGCCTGAATTTGTTGGTCACCGCCGACCACAATATGCTGCCGCGATCCAGATAGGCATCACCCCCGGCCTCTACACCAGGCAGGAACGATTCGATACACACCCTGCCGGTTGCCGAATGCCCTGCGGCGCGGGCGACGGCACGCTCCAGATGCCCGGGATCGTCGACCCGTTCGACTCCCCGGGATCCCGAATTATCGACGGGCTTGACGATCCACGGGCCCGGCGACTGCGGCAATTCCGCGACATCGAATTTCCCGGGTTCGACGACCCGGAAGTCGGGATGTGGCAGCCCTGCCGTACGTTGCATCAGCCGTGCTTCGGCCTTGTCGCACAACTTCCGGGCGGCGGCAACGGATGGTCCGGGGAGCCCCAGAGCGCCGCAAATCGCTGCGACCGCGTGGACGGCGCGGTCAGATGCAAATGTAACTGCAGCATCGATTTCGTGCCTGCGGGCGGCATCGACCAGCGCTGGGATGTCCGTGGTACTGATATTGAGGGACCGGTCAGCAAGCCTGTGCCCGGCGTTTCCCGGTACATTGTCGACTGTAATCACCTGCAGTCCACGGTCGGCAAGGGATTGTATACCTGCCAGTTGAAATTGGCCTGCACCCAGGACCATGACCGTTTTCATGCGGTCAGACCTGCCCGTAGGCGACCAGATTGATTGGCCGGGTGCCGGAGGGTTGCGGTCGGTATGGGATAATTGTCTGTATTCGGCATCGCAGAACGTGTTCGTAGCCTTGACTGCTGGCGCTCAGGGGGCAGGCCTGACTCATGTCCAATGAAAACATTCTCTATTCTATCGTGGTCCCTGTCTATAACTCTGTGGATTCGGTCAAAGAGCTGGTTGACCGAACCGGTGCAGTTTTTGCAGACAGTCCGGGGATCAGGCACGAAATGGTGCTTGTCGATGATGGCTCGAACAATCCGCTAACCTGGGAGACCCTTTGCGAGCTGTCTCGATCCCATCCGAATATTGTCAGCATTCAACTGACTCGAAATTTCGGGCAGGCGGCGGCAACGCTGAGCGGCATCGCCCATGCGTCAGGGGACTGGATCGCCACGATGGACGACGACCTGCAGCATCGGCCGGAAGACCTGCCGCTGCTGATTGCGCATCAGGAGCACGATGTCGTCCTGGGGCAGTTTAGCTCCAAGAAACAGCGCCTGATCCGGCGGATATACAGTTGGCTCAAGGGGATCGTCGACCGGATCGCATTGGGTCGCCCCCGTGGCGTAGAGCTGACGTCATTCAGGCTGATCCGTCGGAATATCGCGCAGGCAATGCTCGAAATCCAGACGCCGTACCCGTTTCTGGGCGCCATGATCCTGTACGTAACCCGCGACCTGCATGGGGTTCCGGTGACCCATGCGCCGCGCCAGATCGGCCGATCAAACTATTCGTTGTGGACAATGCTGCGGTTGTTCAGCAACCTCGTGGTCAACAACTCGTCGTTGCTGCTGCGTGGCGTCGGGATCGCGGGTATCGCGGTGTCAACTGCCAGTTTCGCGTACGCTGCCTATCTGTTGATTCGGACGCTGGCCTATGGCGCAGCGGTTCCCGGTTGGACATCCGTGATGGTTTCGGTGTTGTCGATCGGTGGCTTGTTGCTGCTGGCGGTCGGAATTGTCGGCGAATACCTGATTCGGATCATCGACGGTGTGGAGCAACGGCCAAATTCATTTGTGCGCCAGATTGTCCGGGCCAAAGGCAGTAATGACACCAATGGATAACCTGTTGGTCGTTGCCGGTATGTCCCGCGGCGGTACCAGTTTCCTGTATCACAACCTGCAGAAAAATCGCGGTTTTTTCCTGCCCGCCCGAAAAGAGATCGGTTATTTCGCCTATCACTATTCGCAGGGCGACGACTGGTTTCGCAAGTTTTTCGCGGAACTGGAACCGCCGCAGGTGCCTGTCGATATCTGTGGCGTGTATTTCATGACGCCAGAGGCACCGGCGCGGATCCAGTCGTTCGCGCCGGACGCAAAGGTCATTCTCGGGATCAGGACGCTGTCGGACTGGATCTTTTCCCTGTACGACCACTATGCGACCCTTTTCGACATGCCCGAGTTTCCAGCGTTCCTGGAACGGTTCGAGTTCGTCCGCGAAGGCGTTCCTGTCACGTACTCGTTTGAGCCAGGCCGGATTGCCCGAACCATCCAGACATACCAGGATACGTTCGGCGACCGGTGATGGTCTACGATTTCAGCCTGCTGCAGGCCGATCCGCTGGCGCTGTTAAAGAGCATTGAGGCATTTGCAAATGTCGATCCCTTCTTTGAGGACGGGCTGTTTACCAATCGGAGGATCAATGGACTCGGGCGCAGGCGCTCACCATTGCTGGACCGGATCCTGATGAGGCCCCGGATTGCCAACCTGCTGGCCGAACGTGCTCCCAGGTCGCTGCTGCTTCGCATTCGGCAGTTGGTCGATGCGCGCTCGGCACCTGCTTCCGGCGACCGTGGCGATCATCAGTCGGTTCGCACACCCGAATACCAAAGGCTGGCCGAACGCCATTTTTCAGAGGATCAGCGGGCCATTGATGATCTTTTCAAACGAGGCCAAGTCCTGACCGGGCCGGATCTGATGCCGGCGTCCTTTGGGCCGCCCGGGATCATTGAAGGCGTGTCCCGGTCCATTGAATAGGTCGCTTGATCGGGACGGTCCGGATTCCCCGGGCTTCCGGGTCCGCTCATCCAGAACGGCACATGTCGTCCGGCTTGCCTTTGGCGGCCTGGTTCTGGTCGCGCTATTGCTGCACGTTGACAGCGCCAGCCTGGTCCGGGTGCTGTCCGAAGCCTGGCTTCCCGCGATTGCGGCGGGCTTTGTCAGTTTCGCTCTATTGTTGTGCCTGCAGGGGCTGCGGCTGAAGTTCCTCGTTGCCAACAAGTTGGATTTTTCACGCGCGCTGCGGATTACGACGGTCAGTTATTTCTTTACCCAGTTCCTGCCGGGCACGGTGGGGGGGGATGCGTACCGGGCAATCGCCATACGCGATGATGATCGCGGCTTCAGTAAGGCACTTCCAATCGTCCTCTTCGACCGTCTGGTCCGGGTCGTCTTTGTCGTTTCCGGCGGGCTGGCGTTCCTGTTGTCGGAAACCCGGATCCTCGGCGAACTGGGTCTGGCAGACGACCGCAGCATTGTTGAATCGGCGCTGGTTATCTCGCTGCTGGCTGCGATCGGGTTGCTGCCCTGGATCTGGCGTCTGCTGGGAACTGATTCCGGGGTGTCCGTTCGCCGCACCGCAGCCAGGATAATCGGTGTTTCGGCGCTGGAGTACCTGGTTCGCGTCGGCAGGATCGTCCTGTTTGCCGTTGCATTGTCGGCCCCCCTGAACGTCTTTGACTGTGCTTTTGTCCTGGCGGCGGGCGTGTTACTGGGGCTGTTGCCGGTTTCCGTTGGTGGCCTGGGCATCCAGGAGGGCGCAATTGCATTCGCTGCCGGATTGGCCGGCGCGTCGCCCGAAGCGGCGATGGGAATTGCCTTGCTCAACAGGGTGACCGTCTGGGTCTACGCGGGACTGGGGGGTATCTGGTGGGTGCGCAGCCCCGAACGTTCAGGTGCGCTGGCCGACAGCGATGATGCTCGAACCAAACCGAAGGCGGTGTCCTGACGCCAGGTATCGTTGTTCCCGGCCGAGGACCGCATCCAGGACCTGCCGGACAAAACCACCGCCGCCCGTATGATCATGGCGCCGGGACGACGCATTCGATTTGACTCCGAATATGCTGGCCACGGTGCGCCTCAGGAACAGCGGGATAACAATCGGCGCAAAGAAATGCGATGACCAGAGGACCCGGAATCCGCTGCCGTCCAGCACGGCCTGGACCGATTTCAGGGTATACCGGCGATAGTGGCCAGCGCTGTCGTCTGCAGCGCTCCATAACCAACTGTGGGCGGGAACCGTCAGGTACACTTTTGCATCGTCGGTCATCATCGTCCGCAAATGCTGCAAGACGCTGGTCGGATCCTCGATGTGTTCCAAAACGTCAAAAAACGCGGCTGCCTGGATCGACGGTGTCGTCAGCTTGATATCCTCCAGGCGGCCATGAATAACGGGTGCAAGCCCGCGTTGCCGGGCGGCGGCTATTGCTTCGGTCCCTGGTTCCAGCAGGATGGCCGTGTGGCCGTGTTGCTGCAAGCCGGACGAGACAAACCCATTGCCTCCACCAATGTCCAATACAGCGCCATCGGGTGGAAACCGGTCGAGCAGGTCGATGATGCAACGGTTTCGATGCTGGAACCAGAACGAACGTTCTTCAACCTGCAGGCAGGATGCCGAGCCGTCCGCAGGGTAGGACACCTGGTTTGACCCGTCTTTGACACGGAAAAGGTTTGGCTGGACCTGCTCGATGTTGACAATCGCAGCAAGCAATTCATTTGCGGCCCGATCTGGCACAGCTTCGGTCAATCCGGTCATTCAGCAGACGCCGATGCGGTCGATTCATTGATCCGTGGTCGAACTACGGCCAGGTTCGTGGCTTCGCGGTTGGTTAGATGGCAAACTGTCGTGGATGGGCGACTCACACCATTGATCATGACCCAACAAACAGACATCGACAAGCGCGCACGGCCAGACCGATCAACGGATTGTATCGGTTGTGCTGATTGCCTGTGGCGTCCTGATGATCTTGCCGGTTCTGCTGGTCGACTGGTTGCCATTTGTTGATGTTCCACCCCATGTCGCCGAAGTCGCGATCCTCGCCAATTACCTGGTCCCGGAATTCAGGTTCCAGGAATTTTACGAGCTGGGGCGCTGGCTGCATCCCTATACACCTCATCGGGTCGTTCTCGCCGGAATCGCCGAACTGATCGGACCCATGGCCGCATATCGGCTGTTTATTGCGGCGTACCTTGGTTTGGCAATGTACTTTGCGGTTCGCCTGATCCATTTTGTCGGCGGGCGACGGAGCGCCGTACTGGTCCTGCCGTTCGTCCTTTACAGTTTTCCACTGCATTTCGGGTTTATTCCGTACTGCTTTGCCACAGCCGTTCTGCTCGGCGGGCTGTACTGGACAGAGCGGTGGCTGGCCGGCGACGGACGGTCCGGATCGATCACCGTGCTGCTGGTCCCGAGCCTCCTGTTTTTGCTGCATCCCCAGGCATTCCTCTACTGGCTGGTGATCGGACCGTTGCTGGTGCTGCTCTGGAGCGCTGCAAACGGGCGCGACCGCCGCAAGACGGGCGTAATGGTGGGGTCTTTGATCCCGGCATTGGCAATGTTTGTGGCCTATGCCATCGCCAGCGGCAAGCCGGATGCGATTGCCCAGGGCTCGGCCGGCTGGCCCCATCCATTGACCAGGCTGCAAAACCTGCCCCGGTACCTGGGTGGCATGTGGGACGATCCCTGGATTTACATTGTCGCCCTGGTCGCGGTCGGATGGTGGCTGTGGGCTGGTGTTGCGTGGGGCGGGCGTCAATCGTCGGTTGATAATAAGCGACTGTCGCGTTTCTGGGAACACCGGTACCTGCTGGTTGTCATCGCCCTGTTTGCCGGCAGCATGGTCCTGCCGGAATCGCTGATGCAGGCGTACATTGCCAGCCGACTGCCCTCGATGGCGCTGCTGGTCCTGCCGGTTGCGCTGGCCATGGACGCGCGCTGGGACCACCGGGCATTCGTCGTCGGCGCTGCCGGATTGTCGCTGGCTTTTGCCGTCCTGGTTGCAGTGCAGATGTTTCGATTTGACGCAGAGTCGGGTTCGTTTTCGGAAATTGTCGACAATATTCCCGTCGGTGCGGCCGTACGTTGCAACATCGACGCCGGCCATTCGGATCAGTTTACGCTGCCCTCTTACCGGCATTTCTGTTCGTATATTACTGCCGAGAAAGGCGGGTTGAACGGATTTCTGTTTCGGAAACTGGGTATCGACTATTCAGCTCCGTACCAGATCCCCCAGGGACTCCTGTATTTCTGGCAATTTGACGCAACCCGGCGGTTTGACTTTCGCCAGTTTGGCGATCTGTTCGATTACTATGTCGTCCGCGACCCGGCGGACATCACGGTCTACGATGATCCAGAGGCGCTGGGGGAATTCTTTGCGCCCGTTGTTCGGTCAGGTGAATGGCGACTGTACCGGCGGATCCGCTCGTTCCAGGATCCTGCAAACGGGCAAGCGCCAGCGGCGTCGCCGCCTAGCGAAGGGTAACCAGTTCTTCGGCCGCCGTCGGATGGATCGCAACGGTACGGTCCAGGTCCGATTTTGTGGCACCCATTTTCAATGCAACGGCAAACCCCTGGATGATTTCGTCGGCACCTTCGCCGATCATATGGATGCCGACGATCTTTTCATCCGCGCCCACCGTTACGACTTTAACGCTCGTATGGGGCTTCCGGTCTGTCAGCGCAAAGTACATATTCGTGAACCGCGACGAGTAGACTTTGACGTTTTCGTGGCCGAACCGATCGCACGCCTGGTCTTCGGTCAGGCCGACCGTCCCGATCGGAGGATGGCTGAAGACCACGGATGGAATATCGCTGTAGTCCATCTTCAGGTCGGGTTGGTTCCCGAACAACCTGGATGACAGTTGCCTGGCCGCAGCGATTGCGACCGGTGTCAACTGTGCGCGGCCGGTAACATCACCAACGGCAAAGATGTGCGGGATTGACGTCGCCTGGTACTCGTCGGTCCTGATGAATCCGCTGTCGTCAACGTCAACGCCGGCGTTCTGCAGTCCGATGTTGTCCGTGTTGGGTGTCCGGCCAATGGCCCAGATCAGGCAATCCGTTGCACCGTGTTCGATGTCGCGATCGTCAAACAGGTGCAGGCAACCGTCGTCGCCCTTCGCGACCCGGGATACGGTTACATTATTGGTAATCGCGACGCCGTCCGTCTGCATCAACTCCATCAGGTCCTGCCGAAGTGTTGCGTCGAACGACCGCAGGAACACCTCTTTTCGCAACATCATGGACACGTCGCTTCCCAGTCGCTGCAGAATGCCGGCAAGTTCGACGGCGATATAGCCGGCGCCGACAATGGTGACACGCTCGGGCAGTTGTTCAAGCTCGAAAAATCCATCTGATGTGATGCCCAGTTCGGAACCGGGAATCTCTGGAACCCGCGGGCGACCGCCTGTGGCGACCAGGATATATTCTGCGGACAGTGTGTCGCCGTTGACGGTAATCGTA
>JBFJWU010000124.1:0-8917 GCA_041623475.1 bacterium
CATGTTCATGCGCGATGACAGCGGGCCCGGTGGCGTCATTGAAAAATGGTATCGCGCCGTTGACAACACCCTGGCTGGATTGCTGGACAAGTTGGGACCCAATGATCAGCTACTGGTTGTATCGGATCACGGGTTTGCTTCTTTTGACCGTGCCGTCCATTTGAACGCCTGGTTACGAGACCACGGATTCCTGTCGTTGCAGCCGGGCGCCGTGATTGACCATGGCCTGGCGGCCATCGATTGGGCCAGGACACGCGCGTATGCCGTGGGATTCAACAGTTTGTACCTCAATCTGAAAGATCGGGAAGGGGCAGGGATTGTGCAACCCGGAGAGGTTGACGACTTGCTTGACGAGCTTTCGGCGGGGTTGGCCGATTTCGTAGATCCCGCAAGTGGACAACCCGTCGTGTCAAGGGTTGTTCGGGGCATCGACGCGTTCGGATCCGATCATCCGGATGCCCCCGATCTGGTAGTCGGTTATTATCCGGGATTTCGCGCATCATGGAACACGGCATTGGGGCAAGTCCCCGGGCCGTTGATCGAGGACAATACCAAGGCCTGGTCAGGGGACCATCTGATTGACCCTGAATTCGTGCCGGGAGTCCTCTTTTGCAACAGCGACATTCCGGCTACAGTCAGTGAGCCGCATCTGGTTGACCTGGCACCAACGATTCTGGCAATGCTGGGCCTTGATCCAGCAGACATTGAACAATTGACACTTGATGGAACAGTGCTGCTGGATGTGAACAGGGGCCGGTACTGACATCCCTGAGACCAGTCCTGTATGGCATCACCCTTGGACGGTGGTTGGCAATCCTTGCTGAAAACCGATTCAGGTTCCAGCCGCGGTCAACGGCCAGGGTCATTGCGACGACTGCAGTCGCGGCAATGAACAGCCTTTCGGCAGCAATTGAACGGGCTCGATTTGCGGAAGAACAAGTTGCCGATGACCCGAGCCCACCGGTGTTTGTCCTGGGTCATTGGCGAAGCGGCACCACGTTGCTGCACACGCTGCTTGCCCAGGACGAACAATTTGTTGCGCCTGATTTGTACCAGGTCCTGAACCCCCACGCGTTTTTGTACAGTCGGCGCTTTCTGCCACGGCGTCTGGTTCTGGAAACTCTGCCGGATACCCGTGGCATTGACGGAGTAGCTGTCGATCTGGACCAGCCGCAGGAAGATGAATTTGCGGCGTTGCACGGCGGGATACCGACGTCATATCTGGTGCACGTCTGGCCCCGGAACTCAGAGTCCTACGCAGGATTAATTGACTCTGCCGAGGCCGATCAGCGTGACGTGGACCGTTGGCTGGCTTTTCTTGAGGATTTCGTACGTCGACTTACATTTGGGAACCAGCGAATACCGCTGCTGAAATCACCGCAGCATACGGCGCGGATTGATCTGTTACTGCGCCTGTATCCGTCTGCGCGTTTCGTATTTATCCATCGGGACCCTGTCGACGTGTACTTGTCCACGCAGAAGTTGTACGCGCATCTGGATCGACTTTTCTCGCTGCAGGGTCCGCCCGCCGACCGCACGCAAATAATCCTGTCACAGTACGTTCGGCTGCATCAGGGATATTACGACGTGGCTGCAAGGCTGCGCCAGGACCAGCTTGTTGAAATCGCTTATGCAGATCTGGTCGCACGGCCTGGGGAAACCCTGGGATCTGTTTACAGCCGTCTTGGCCTGGATGGTTTTTCCGTTTTGCAGCCGAAATTGCCAGCTATTATGGGGCAGGGGCGGTCACATCGGCGGGTGCAGTCAGACGACGAAAGGGTTGCGGCAGCGGACATCTTGCGGCCAAATTGGGGTGACATCGCAGCTCGAATGGGCTACGCGATCTGACGGCAAACGGCAGCATACGAAACTGCCACCCCGCCAGCCGCTCAAGCGCTGTTTTTTCTGTCCAATCCCAGGCGCTTGACCAGTTCGGTTGTCGCGCCCGCGCGGTTCAGCGTGTAGAAATGAAATCCAGGGACGCCCTCACGCATAAGTCGTTCGCAGAGTTCTGAAACGACGTCCAGGCCAAAAGCGCGCAATGACTGCGTATCGTCAGCAAAAGCGGCAAGCCGCCGCCGGATCCATCGGGGAATTTCGGCACCGCACGCGTCCGAAAACCGGGCCAGTTGCGTGTAGTTTGTAATTGGCATAATGCCAGGAACAATCGGTATGTCCACGCCCAGGGCGCGGCAGTCGTCGACAAACCGGCAGTACGCATCGGCATTGAAGAAATACTGTGTGATCGCCGCATTGGCACCGGCATCGACCTTGCGCTTGAAGTTTTCTATGTCGGTCCGGGGGTTCGCTGCCTGCGGATGGGTTTCGGGATAGGCTGCGACCTCAATAAAAAACGAGTCGCCAAACTCCGTACGGACAAATTCAACCAGTTCGTTGGCAAATGCAAAGTCGCCGTGCGCACGCAAACCAGCGCCACTGGGCAAATCGCCGCGCAGGGCTACGATTCGGTCGATTCCGTGGTCCTGGTAATCCCGCAACATCGTCGCCACGTCCTGTCGCGTCGTTCCGATACAGGAGATATGCGGAGCGGCTGGGTAACCGGATCTCTTTATCTCCAGAACCGTCTCCAGCGTGCCTTTCTGTGTGCTGCCGCCAGCACCAAATGTAACCGAAAAATATTCCGGGCCAAGGGCACCCAGTTCCTTCGTCGTCTGTGCCAGTTTTGCACGCGCTGCGTCGGTACGGGGCGGAAAATATTCGAAACTGATCTGGGTATCGCTGTCTGTACTGCTCACAAGAAGACCCGGTTCCGGAGTTTTAGTGAAAATGCCCGCATTTCTGCGTGGCGGAAGATGGCGTCAGAATAACAACCCGTTGATAACACGTCGAATTTTTATTGCGGTGCGCGCATTTGATTGTTAGATTATCATCGGACTTTGTGCGCGGAGATTATGAGTTTTCAGGACCCAACACCATCCGACGGATTTGCTCCCAAGATCATCACCGTCGGTGGTGGAAAAGGGGGCATCGGCAAAAGCTTTCTGACTGCCTCACTGGGAATTACCCTGGCGCGGCGCGGAAGTCGCGTGCTCGCAATTGACCTGGACCTGGGCGGGGCCAATTTGCACGCCTGGCTGGGCATGCCGCCGGTTGCGGAAAAGGATCTTGGGCGGTTTCTGCTCAAAGGGGGGCCTGATCTGGACGAACTGGTCCAGGATGGTCCGGTCGAAGGATTGTCGGTAATACACGGGGCGACCACCAACCTGAGTGCGCCAAACATCAAATATGCGGTCAAACAAAAAGTATTGCAGCGATTGCGTCGACTGAATTACGACTGGATCATTGCGGATCTGGGTGCGGGCACGGGTTACAACACCGTCGATTTTTTCCTGTTGGGAACCCGCGGAATCCTGACGTTGACACCGGAGCGCACGAGTGTTGAAAACGCATACCGGTTTCTTCGCGCATCCGTCTTGCGGGCGTTGCGGGCCTCCGCGCCAAAGGGTGCGTATTCGCAGACCTTGCAGGCGGCTGAAGCGGATGCGTTCAAGGTCGGTAATGTCGAGGACCTGATTGACAAAATGACGGAAATTGACGCCGCTTCGGCTCGGGTCGCGAGGGCAACGTTAAATCGCATGAAAGTTGGAATGGTTGTGAACCAGGTCTGGGATCTGGACGAGCTTCGTCTTGCCGAGCAGATAAAGATTGCGGCAAAAAGGCATCTGTCGCTGCCTGTCACTTTTCTCGGTCCGGTTCGTTACGACGAGTCCGTGATGAGGGCGCTGAGAAAAGCACCGCGGCCGGCAGAGGAGGCGTTGTCACTGGAGGGGCTTCGCGATGACATCGCTGGTTTGGCCGATCGAATAATCCGCGATACAGAGTATTCGTCTGTTGGTTTGGGGAGCATCTCTTGAAGACGCATTACGAAGTATTTGATGTTACGCCGGACAGCACGCAATCCGAGATTCGAGCCCGGTATCACGCGTTGAAAGGCGTGTACGACGACGAACTGGCGACGTACGGCTTGCTGCAGGCAGAGGACCGGCAGTCAATCCTGACCGAAATCGAAGCCGCCTGGGAGATTCTCGGTGATCCGCATGCCCGGTCGGAATATGACCGGAAACTGCGCGACATTGGCCATCCAGGACCGTGGACCGAGCCGGATCCGCCGACCGAATTGGCTGAACCGGATGCGGGCACCGTCACGGTTCCAGATCCCGTTGATTCCCCGGGCTCTGTTGATCGTGGAATTGCCCCGGAACCGTCTGTTGCGGTCAAAACGGTGATACAAACGGCAATGGTACCGGATCCTGAAACAGCAGAACCGACCCAGGGTGTATTGGAGCCACCAGAACCGGCCCCGGGAATGATGAACGGTCAGTACCTGCAGACCGTCCGTGAGATGCGTGGTGTGGAACTGGAAGAGCTGTCCGAAGCGCTCAAGATTACGGTTACACAACTGGAGAATCTGGAACACCACAGGTTCGAACGGCTTCCGGCACCGGTTTACCTGCGCGGATTCCTGCGCAGTTACGCGCAGTTCATGGGATTGGATGCGGACATCCTTGTCCATGATTACCTGAAGCTGCTGGAAAACTCGGAAGACGGCTGAGAGCATTAATGGGCACAGGGGTTCAGGCGCGCCTGGGAATTGCACTGGGGGGCGGTGCCGCGCTGGGATATGCACACATCGGTGTGCTCAAGGTGCTGGCTGCCGAAGGTCTGTTCCCGGACTGTATCGCCGGTACAAGTATGGGTGCCCTGGTCGGCGGCGCAGCGGCATCATGGGCCTCGATGGATGAGGTCGAGCGTCGGTTTCGTGTCAGCATGAACGATCCGTACATTATGGAACTGGATCTCGAATATCTGGATGAGTCAGACAAAGCCTCGACCTGGGACAACCTGATGGGCAAGGTCAAACGGGGCGTATTGCTGACCCAATCGGTTATGAAAGACAGCATTATCGGCAAGGAGGTTTTCGAACGGATTCTTCGAAATCTGCTGCCCGACCGTAATATTGACGAACTGCCGGTGCCGTTCGCGTGTGTGTCGACAAACCTCCAGTACGAACGTCGAACTCTGTGGACCCGCGGTCGCCTGCTGGATGCCGTTGCGGCAAGCTGCGCGATTCCGGGTATTTTTCCTCACTTTCATGACGGTGCAGCAATGCACGTGGACGGGGGCTCCGTCGAAAATATTCCTGTACGGGCGGCACGCGAGATTGGCTCTACCCTTGTGCTGGCGGTCAGCGTCGAAGAGCAGAAACCGCCGCCACCGCCGGAAGTAGCCGTTGATTTCTTTTTGCGGGCCGGTGCGATATCGCGCCGCGCGTTGGTTGCCCAACAACTGGCAAATGCTGATCTGGTCGTCGCTCCGCCGGTCGCTGAGTTTCACTGGTCCCAGTTCCGCGACCTGGCACCGCTGGTTGCGTGCGGTGAACGGGCCGCGTCGCAAATGATCGATGAACTAAAATATGTGTGGCAGGATCACCAGCGTGGATTCAAAAAAGGGATCTGGTCATTTATTTTTCGGCCTCGCGAGATAAAGGAACTCTGGCAATGAGACTTGGAATCTTTGTTTGTGTAGTTGGCGTAGCGGCCGGGTTGATCGGGTGCGAGTTTCGGCCGACCAACCAATGGGTACCCGATGTGCAGCCCGCACCCGCGGTGGCTGCTATCGCCGAACCGGGCACGGCCGAGCAATGGATCCAACCCGAAATCTGGTGGGTCTGGGATACACAGCAGGGGCATCCGGTTGGCGTTGCGGTCCCACTGGGCGGTGGCCGTTTCTGGGTGCCCTGGAACGGCCCGATGCCACGTGAGCCCGTTGTTGGCAAGGAGTTAGCCACCGTCCAGCCGGTCACAACCGATTCAACTCAGGAAACGGGGGCAATTGTTTCATTGATCCTGGATGGACCTGAACCGTCGATGCCGACGGTTGAATTGCGCGCAGTTCATGACGTTGTCCAAAGGGTTACTGCCGATGACGGATTGATTGTCAGTGAGCGACTGGATGTTATTGGTCGATCGCCGTGGGTCACACTGGTTTCCTGTCCGCAATCGGGTTCCGGAGCTGTTTTTGATCGAGCTGGTAACTGGGTCAAGGCTGTTTGGCTGCCGGGTGCCGATGGAGGTTGCCCTGTTCTACGTCCGCTGGATTTGAATCCAGACGGTTGAATTCCAGGTCACTATCCCTCGTCGTCGGTGGACGACTGGATACGGCGCTCGCAGAAACTGATTCCGATATAAGTCGCAGCCAGTGGGGGCGGATCATTCGGTCTGGCTTCGTGACAATTGACGGCGGAATTGTGGTCCGTCCGTCATTCAAGGTTTCCGCCGGAACCGTTGTCACCATTCAATTTCCTGACAAAACCCGAACAATTGACCCCGAAGACATCGATTTTGACCTTGTTTACGAGGATCCGTCCATTGTTGTGGTCAATAAACCAGCCGGGTTGATCGTGCATCCTGGAGTCCGCGGCGAATCCGGCACATTGGTGCACGGTCTGCTGCACCGGTATCCCGAACTGGCCGACAACTTCGGAGTCCAGGCGGAGCAACGACCAGGCATCGTGCATCGACTGGACCGAGGCACATCCGGCGTATTGGTCGTTGCCCGTACTGACAGGGCCCGGCGAGACCTGATGGAGCAATTCAAAAACCGTACTGTAGACAAACGCTATCTGGCGTGGGTATTCGGAATTACGCCGAAGCGCGGTGAATGGACTGGTGCAATCGCGCGCCATCAGCGTGACCGCAAGCGATTCGCGGTCGTCCAGTCAGGAGGGCGTTCGGCGCTTACGGAATGGCAGCGTGGTGGTCAATGGGGCAAGGTATCGTCGCGACTGGAGATTCGACTGCACACTGGACGAACCCACCAGATCCGTGTACACGCGCACCACGCCGGGTTTCCGTTGCTTGGCGACCAGACATATCGTCGCCGGGGAAAAATACCCTCGTCGCTGTCCGAATGGGGGCCCGAACGGATGCGCCCTGCATTGCACGCCCGTCGTATCGAGTTTGACCACCCGGACAGCGGTGAACGAGTTGAATTTGTCGCTGAAATCCCGGCGGACCTTGCAGGTTTGGACTCCAGCTATGATCCTGACCAGTAAAATCCTGGGACATCTCGACCACGGTTTCGCAGGCAGCGTCGAGCCGTTGCCGGTTGACGTCATCCTGCCGGACCAGGTTCACGGAACGCGGGTCGTCAAACCGGAAAACCTCGACGACCAGCCGGCCGATGGACTGTGGATTCGATCGGGCGATTCGCGGGCTATCGGCATTCGAACGGCCGACTGCGTGCCGGTTTTAATGGCCACAGCCGACGGAAGCATTGCAGCCGCGATCCACGCCGGTTGGCGCGGCGCTGCGGCGCGAATCGTCGAGAAATTTGTAATCCGGCGGCAGGGCGTCCCCCGCAACCACTGGCGGGTCGCGCTGGGGCCGGCAGCAGGCGGATGCTGTTACCAGGTCGGACCTGAGGTTGCCAGGCGGTTCGGATTGGGACCCATCCAGACAAACATTGACCTGCGACAGATTCTGACTAAACGGCTCGCCGAAATGGGTATCCGCCACGTCGAGGCGGTTGGCGGTTGCACCATCTGCGCTGATCCGGGTTGGGCAAGTTATCGGCGGGACGGGCGTGCAGCCGGACGCAACACAGCATGGTTGCGCCTGCGCGATGCAGGGTAAATTCATTCGCCGGTACAAACGGTTCCTGGTTGACATAGAGTTGGATGACGGGACTGTTATTACGGCCCATTGTGCCAATACAGGACGGATGACCGGGTGCGCCGCACCAGGATGGCCAGTCCTGCTGACGCGTTCCGACAATGCCAAGCGAAGACTGGAATATTCACTGGAGATGACCTACAACGGGACGTGCTGGATCGGGGTCAATACGGGTACGGCCAATGCTATTGTCGCCAACGCGATCCAGCAGGGTGATATCCCCGAATTAGCGGGTTATGAATCCCTTAAGCGCGAAGTTACTGTTGGCAGCAGCCGAATCGACATTGTCCTGGAGGGCTGCCCGGGGGCAGCGAGGTGCCTGGTCGAGGTCAAGAGCGTGACAATGCTTGGGCAGGATGGATCGTACCAGTTTCCAGACGCGGTCACTGTGCGTGGTCAAAAACACCTGGCAACCCTGGCAGCGGCGGCCAGTGCGGGCGAGCGGGCAGTGTTGTTTTACTTGATTCGACGTTCTGACGGCAGTTATTTCAAACCCGCAGCCGAAATTGATGCCGACTACGCCAGGGCAGTGCTCGCTGCAAAACGGTCCGGCGTCGAGATTCTTGCCTGGCGCCTTGAATGCGGTCCCGACGAGCCGGTCGGGGATCTGCCGCAGCGTATCGATTGCAGGCTTACTTGACCTGCTGTCAGGATTCCTGTTTACCCGGAAATGCGGCTACGGCTCACCGTGGTTGCCGGTTCGCTCGTGGACCGGTGCTTCGTGACTGTCGGATCTGCGAACGTTGCGACGCAGGCCCAGAATGTGGATGGAAAGCAGAATCGACAGGACGACGCCGTGGATCCCGCATCCAACAACTGGTGCCCACGCCGCGATATCACTGGTTGAAACATCGGAAACAACAACAAATACTGGAGCCCACGAACAGGCGACCAGCAAATGGCAGGCCCCTGATTTATTCCACCTGATCACCGCGTTGACCGCCGCCAGCGAGATCGTGACAATCGGGATCGACACCAGGACGAGGAAGATTGGCGGAATGCTCTGTGCGAGCGCCGTTTCGGGGAATACCAGAATGGACGTGGCTGCAATGGCCCCGGCGCGCAGGAACTGCCTGCCGGGGGATGAAGTCAAATTCAGGACAACGGCACGCCACCGGTTTCGATGGGAAGGCCGGCTTCAGACCAGCCGTCTACCGGTACGCCCGTCTCTGGATGACGACCGCCACCCCAGCCGCCACAGGCGTTGACAACTGAATTGTATC
>JBFJWU010000125.1:0-8903 GCA_041623475.1 bacterium
GTTCGTTGCCGCTGCCATCAAAACGTTTCTGGGGATCCCAGGGAAATGGAACCCCTCCTGGATCACCACTGCGCCAGGCATCGATCCAGGTCGGTTGGGTCAACCGAAAATAATACAAACCGTCCAACTCGTTACTGACCCATATATCACGACCGTCGTTACAGCTCCAAGACTTGCGCAGGTTTCGGCGTCCCGTAAGTTCCACGTTGGCCGGGAAGAATGCGCCGGCCTCCAGAAGCGCCGGGCGGGCCGGATCAGACACATCCGCAAAATACAAACCGCTGGAGTCGGCGCTGAGAAACGCAACCCGATTGGTCGAATCGACTTCGACGTGCAGAACTCGAATGTTCTTGCCGGGCTCAACCTGCAAACGCCCCTGCATGTCCAGTACATCGCCTGTTGTCGTGTACATCAACAGACCGGCATCACCGCCAGCCACTGCCACTGCGGTAACGGCGCTGCTGACCGGATAAGTCCGCGCGTTGGTGGCAGTCCGTCCGGTTGTGATTTCCAGTACTTCGAACACCTGACTGCTGGCAAACAACGTCGCCGACCAGTTGGCCTGCTGGCCGTCATCATCAGTAACCGTAACTGCAAACAGGAATTCGCCGGGTTCCGTATACTGGTGCTCCAGTTGCTGCACACCGCTGGCAAAATCGTAACCAGCGACGAACACGTTGGCTCCGTCGCCCCAGTCAACACTGACATCCATGATTGTTCCGCCGTCAGGATCCAGTGCGTCGATCTGGACAATTGTCGTTACACCGACAAAGAACGTATCCGATGGTGCGATGGCGACTGCAATCGTCGGCAGTTTCTTGGCTGGCTTCACCAGTTGGACGCGACCAGCTACAATCTGGCCATCGGCACGGATAGCCGTTACCTGCAACGGATACTCGCCAAAATCCAGAATCGTCAACTTTGTCTGGCGACCGCCAAACGATGATTCGAATTCGCCATCGCCACGCAAATCCAGCCAGTACTCCTCGCAATCCTCTGCGGGATCCAGCGCTGGCGCGCTGACCTCGTTGGGCAGGAGTGGCACGACCGATATTGTTGTTTGTGTCTGCTCACCCAGGGCAGTATCAATCAATACACGTGGTGCAGCGGAAATCGCCAGCGACTGGACTTGCTCATCCAGGCAACCGCTTTGGCGATCGGCAGGTGGCGGGTCGGTGCAGGCACCCAATGCCAAGGTGCCTGTCGCGAACCAAACGACGATCCACGAAACAGGAATGATACCAACCAGGGGCTTCCGGGCGCCGCGCCGGGTCACCAGGTTACTCGCGGAACGGCAGCACGCGGAAAATGTTCAGGCTTGATTCAGCGGTCGTCGTCCGAAAAGTACGGAATGCAACCATCACCCAACCATCTGGTGTACTGGCAATCGTCGAACTCAGCCCGGCGATATTCTGGTCGGCCAGTAATGACCGGCGCCACTCGCCGCCAACACGCCACGCCAGTTGCGCTGCACCCTGGCTCTGGTTGAAGTAAGCCACCACCGGGATTTCGCCACGCTGGACACCGTTGGCATCAAATTGTGGAATCAGGACCAGGTCATTGAAGTCGCCAACGACTGCAAAACTGTCGATGGTTTGGAACGACCACTGTGGTGAACTGCCGGGATTCTCGTTGCTGGCGACGGCCAGGTCGCCCTGTTGGAAATCAAAAAACGTGATCAGGTGGTTACCGGACTGGCCAATGGCCAGTGAGCTCCAGCGACCGTAGTCATTGCCATACGACTCAACCAGGTCAACGGTATATTCGGCGCTGCCGGAATGCTCGTCCACCCGGATTCGCGTATCTGTTTCGAAACAGAATCTTGTGCTTTCCAGTTCCTGGGTGTTTTCGTATAGCGTGAACTGGTCCTTGCGGGCGACCAGATCACGTTCGCTGGGCACATTGGCAACGCCTGTGGAATCCGGAAAAATAGCGACCTGCGTGCGCAGGCGGCCAATGACTTCAATGTCCCATGTACCAGACACCTGTTGAAAACGCGCGGTGCGCAACTGTCCGTTTGTGACGTCGTGGTACGAAATTACCGGATCGCCGTTGTTGGTAATGGCAATGGAGGTTTTGAAGTTGATTCCGCCCCCGGTGGTGACGCTGCCGCATTCATCGTCACGGGTCACACCATCATCGACAATTGTTGGCCCGGAAATGATTGCGCCATCCTGCCACAACAGGTACTTCAGGTTCTGTGTTGTCAGGTCGATATAGGATACGTGGATGCCGCCTGACGAATCGATGGCCATATCGACAAAGGCTCCTGTGTCGTTGGTCTTGTCCAGGACACTGACTGCCCATGTGCCGCTGGTAATTTCCTGCGCCAGGTTCAGGTTATTGACGCGATCGCCGGTGTCCGGATCATTCGTCGCGTAATAGGCGATGTAACGTCGACCCGTATTCTCATCTCGACCCAGCGCCGTATAGGCGCCGACCCCTTCGGCGATTTTCTGGACCTGGAAATCGGTTCCCACCCACTCCAGCAGGTGCAATTCGTCCAGACCGTCATCCTGAATGACCTGGTACGACAGGCTGCCGGCGCTGCCATCGGCGTTGTGGGCGACGATGCTGGCACCGTAGCCGGCATTGCCGAACTCTTCACTGTCGACGATGTGAATAATTTCGGCGGCCTTGCCAGTGGTTGTGTCCCCGGGACAGGTCTCTTCAAACGGATTGCAGGCGCCATCGTCGTTACACGCGCCCAATAGGATTGTGGCTACAGACAGCAAGAGGGCGGCAATAATACCGCCCCCTGCAAATCCACCCCGTTTGGTCAGGTCATGGTCAGTTTGCATCAGCCCTCCGTCGGCTTCGCAACAGAATAATCGGCAACATCAGGATCAGCAACCCGATCGGGTCACCACCGGTGCCGGCGGTACAACCAAAGCCGCCTTCGCTGACAAAATCGATGGTGCGGACATTTTCGTTACCGTGGGGGTCAATAGCCCGGACTTGCAACGTGTGCCGACCAGCGGGTGCGCGACCGTCAACAATGCCATCCGCTGCCACTGACTGCCACTCGCCATCATCAAGCCTCCAGGCCACATCCAGTTCTGCCTGTTCGGCAACAATATCCTTTACGGACAGCCCCAGGCGGACATCGCCGCCAACACCCAGCAGGGATGGCTCACCGACCCATTCGATACGAGGGGCCAACCGGTCGATTGTAAAATCCAGCGTCGCCGGGATCGGATCGATATAACCATCGTTGTCAATATTCCAGGCCTCAATGGTATGGTGGCCGTCCAGCAGAAAGGGAACTTTGACATAATTGCCCGCTGACAGCTGGAAAGCACCACCGTTAATGCGGAACTGTGTCCGGCTGGGCATGTCATCCTGCGTCAGGGCCGCGGTACTCAGCAGGACCTGGCCATCATACATTCCCAACCGCCGAACCTGATCCTCGTCAAGCCGGATATCCATTCCGTGGGCGATGTCGCCAATGGCCCAGAACGTTTCCGGATTCAGGTGATTGTCGACAATCTGCGGCACCTGGCTGGGCCGGACATCAAGCGCACCCGGCGCCAATGCCAGGTCAAACAGGCCGGCGGATGCCAGCAATTCCATAATCAGGGCCGGGCTGAAAACGTCTGCATAACCATCAGGACTGTTGCTGATGACGTCGCCGTTGGCATCGTAGCCGAAACCAACGTCCTTGCCACCGATCGTGTGCACGCCGCCGATTAAGTCGCCGATATTCAGGAATATACCCAGAAACTCGTCCTGGCCATCCGGAGGATTACTGACATCCGTGGCTTCGAATGCGGTACCGCGGAAAAACTGGCCGCCTGGTGGCATGGGACCGCTGGTTGGCTCGGCAGGGTCAATGGCGAAACCAAAAACGTCCTGGTCAGCCGTGTTGATCATGAATTCGCCTTCAAAATCTGCCGCCAGATTCAAGACACCGGCAACAATGCTGGACAAGGAATTACTGAGGTCCGCGTTAACCAGATAGGTACTGCCGTTGTAGTCGTAGACGTTTTTAAGCTGGGTATCGACGTGCATATTCACGCGAGCGATCCGACAGGGTCCGTTCACCGCGTAGCACGGGTTGTTAGCAATGTTTGCGTCCGCCGGAAAATACCCGTCGGATGCGGTTTTGTAATAACCGACCCCAAGGTACAGATTGACTTCGGTTTCGACACCGAAAATCGGTACATAATTGGCGTAGATACCGTCGTTGTTCTCGTTGGTCAGGAATTGCAGTTCCAGATGCGGCATCCGGACCCGGATATCGTATGGTCCAGCGTACGCTTCCGGATCTGCAGGATCCCACTGCAGGCCGTCACGCCAGCACGGGCGCGTTGAGCCCGCCGTCATCGGGTCATCGCAGACCGGCGGATCAGCCGGTTTGTAGGTCACCTCGACCTGGTCCACATTCGGGTCGTACTCGGCCGGTGCCGAATCCGGGGACACAAATCGCGGGACCACCCGCATCATCATGTCCGCGGTGTTCAGCTTGGAACTGAGCGACGGCACAAACAGGCTGAACGTATCCCCTTTGAGGAACTGGCCAATACCCGCGTCGTTCTCTTTCCAGATGGATGTACACAGGAAACGTTCTTCCCACATCTGGTCGATCGCCATATTCAGCGGGTCCAGATGGACGCCGATCGACACCATGGATTCCTTGCCGCCTTTGGTTGCATCAAACGGCAGCGGGACTTCGGGCAGGTCGGGATAACGGGGTCCGGGCGGGGCCGGATCCAGTGCATCACAGTTAGCGCCCTCGGGATAGGTGATCTCCAGGCCGAATCCTCCGACAATGTCAATGCCCTGGGCCTGTTCGCCATTGAAACGATAGAACAGTCCATAGTCCAGGTACAACTGTGTGTTACCGTCCAGCGGGTGTGTCAATACCGGGTCATAAACAGTACCGTTGGTGACGGTATGGGACAGGCCCTGCAGGTCCAGGATTTCCATCGCTGTCAGGTATTCGCCGACACCGGTACTGGCCGCCCGCACACCTTCGTAAAACAGGGCAACTTCCATATACTTGGCAAACTGGCCCAGTGTTTCGTTGATGCTGTTGACTTTTGCCTCGTACGCCGACTGATTGCCAAATTCCGGATGACCAGGATCCAGTTTGCTGGCATCGCAAACCGCGGTTGATCCACCGTTTGCAGCTACCCGCCAGTCCGATTCTGTGAACTGGGTGCAGTTGTATCCATCCGTGTCGTAGCCAATTTCGCCACTGATCAGCAGGCGGTCCAGTCCCAGGCCGATACTGTAGCCGGCGCTGGCCGCGCTGGCGCTGTTGACATCCTCGGTCTTGACGGCACGCAGGTTTCCACCGATGGTGTAAACCTCGGCCTCGATCCGCAGGTTGTTGATCTGCAACTTACCGGCGCCGTGCATGTAATAACCACTGGTGACGTGGTTTGGGTAATCCGGTTGACGGAAAATCACATCGGCTGAAAATGGAACATTCAGCGTAAAAATAACTTCAATGGATCCCTCGTGGTCGTCCTTGGCACCCATGTAGCTGTCCATTTCGGCACCGCCATCAAGCGCACCGGTGGGGCGAATGAAAAAGTCGTAATTATTCGGGTCCGACAGGACCTCGCCAATAAGATCAATAGCTGCATCGTCATCGTCATCGTATTTGCACCCAATCCGCAGGGTCGGATTTTCCAGCAATTGCGGTCCGGCAGCAGGGTTGGTATTACAGCCGGCACCTGTGTCGTCCCAAAGGTCCTGCAGGTACATCCCCAGGTTAAAATCACCGATCAACGGCAGGGCCATGGACTCGTCCAAAATCGGATCGGTAAATGGTGTTGCGGGATCGTCAGCAATACCATCCAGCATCGCCTGAATGGCCAACTGGAACGGCTCGTAAATCAGGATTGTGCTCAGCGACCGTTCGGCCCATTCAAAGAACGAGAAGCAATCGGCCTCGTCGACCACAGCACCACTGCAATTCGGCTGGTTGGGCCCGGCAAACTGCTCCTGGGTACCGTTCAGGTAAGCGAAAAAGTGGTCGTTCTCGGCGTCCACCTGGCTGGGCGGTGCTAACCCCACAGCCTGTGCCGCGGACAGGGGAACCTCGACCAACGCTTCTTCGCCATCACGCTGCAGGTCCTCGCGATTCAATTCAAAATTGAACGGCGTGCCGGCGTGTGCCGGGACTGCCAGCGCAGCGACAAGGATGCCGCCCAGTGCAAATGTCATTAAGGTCCTCATGACCGGCCTCCATAAACCCCGGTGCGCGGCCTGCGCACCACCACCCAGAATCCAACCATTAGTGTCAACAAGACCAGGCTGCCCGGCAGGTCTGCCGTGCCACCGGTTGCCGAACATCCGCAACCAGCCAGGCTGTTTTCAACAGCAATGACATCCAGACTGGTTGTGCGTGTGTTTTCAAAATCATCCGTAACCCGGAGCTCCAGGGTATGGGCCAGGCCACTGTTGACATAATCGGACAAGTCAACGTAGCCATCGAACAAGTCAACCCACTTGCCGCCATCAATTCGGTACTCGACAAACAACAGGCCGCGGTCGGTGATATTGTCCATCGCGTCCACATAGACAGAGGCCGCTTTGTGGATACCTCCGGTTCGGGTATCAAGGAAATTGCGGTCCTGATCGAACAAACGAACGTCAGGCTTGACCTGGTCCGTGTAGAACACCAGTTCTGCAGGTGTGTCGTCGATCAGGTTCGCCGGACCTTTGGCCCGAATTTCGACGACATGTCGACCGGACATCAATGGCGGCATCCGGAATCGGTCGCCTGGCATATACGGGTGCCACAGGCCACCGTCGATGCGCCATGAATACGTAATCTGCTCGGCCAGTTTGTCAGTGGTCTGTCCATTGACATCGGCAAACAGGGTCAACTCGCCACCACGGTTGCCATTAAATCCCGACAGGAAACTTTCGCGCGGGCTCAGGGCGACACGATTCGCTGATGCCGACGACGGTGCAAACCCGCCGGCTTCATAGGCACCGGGAACGCCAATATAGGTCTCGACATTGACCGGATCACCCGGTGCCAGGTCCAGACCGCCCATAATCGACAGCAAGCCGGCAAAGTCAATATTGCCACCGAACTGCCCGGTCCCGACCAGATAATCCGGTGTACCGTAGCCCATATCACCGGGCTGGTTGTCATAGCTGGGTCCTTCACGGTCAAAGACTGACCGAGCCAGGGACGACGGTTCGGCAAAACCGATGTGATGGAAATTCAGATCCAGGCCACCCAGGAACAATTTGCTTTGCAGGGCGACGCTGAAGGCGTTATTGACCAGTGTGTGGAAGACATCGCCGGTGGCGCTGTCCAGTTCGGCTATGGGCACATCCGCCTGTTCCAGACCACAGTTGGGAGATCCATACGGGAAACCGCCACTGGGGAAGTTAAAGGAAATTGCACCCCAGTCGCCATTGGCGCCGGCGCTGTCACCAAACAGGTCGCCGCCACAGCCCAGAATCCCGTCAACCAGGATTTCAAAGAACTTGGGCTCGGAACCGCCAAATGTCGTACTATTGGCGATCTCCGAGTACTCCATGGCCAGGGCGATGGCGAGATCCATGTTCAACGTAAACAACCGCGCCGTCGTGCCAGCTGCACAACCGCCAGGCGACGTACAGGTAGCGCCCCATTCGCCGCTTTTGTCGACGGCCAATGGTGCAACGATTTCGATTTTGTACCGCGGCATCAACGCCACCATGTCATAGACGTTGACGTTGCTGCGGGTCTCGTTGTTGCCGCCGATCTCATCGTTGTCCGCATCGGCCGCATCTGCGGTAGCGCAGTTGGCATCCGTATCGTGCAGGTCCAGGCTGTTGTGGGCAAAGTAGATCGGATCTGACGCAATCACGTCCCCGGCCGGGAAACAACCGGCACGAGTGCCCAGGACCCGGACCACCGGCTGGGCCGACGGAATAAAGTTGATCGTGATATCGCCGTCCTGGTCCCAGATAAAGGTGCCGTTGCTGTCCGTATCGCTGAGGATTGGAACCAGCTGTTTGAAGTTGGAAACCTTGAGGAAATCCTCGAGGAAATCAAAGTTGGCCGCGTCGATGACGATACACAACAGGCCGCTGCTGTACAGCGCGTAAAAGAATTCCTGCATGAACTGCTGGCTGGTCATAAACGTAAAGTGGTTCTGGTCGAACAACGGTGAGCCCGACTGGACCAGGATCGGATCGAAATCATCCAGCAGGTTGGTCAGGTTGCCCAGGCTGCCGGGGCCGTCCTTGCGCGATGACAGGTCATCATCCTGGTAGCCGGTGGCATCCTGATACAACTCTGAATACGGATAACAGGACCGGTTTTGCCATTCGGTTGCCGCCACATAACCGGGGAACGACCCCTTGAAGGGCGCAAACGAGGTATCCAGGAAGATGTCCAGGCCCGACGATGTCCAGACATCATCGGCATAGGCACCGATGTTGTAATATGGCGGCTCGCTGCCATTAAAGCCACCCAGGCCGTTGCCGACGCCATACATGCTGGTGTAATAGATGTCGCCTGTGTCATTCCAGGCACCACACCACTGGGTCCCGGTACATTCAGCGAAATTTGTACAACCGCCGCCCTGGCACCAGGTGCCGGTATCCGGACCAGCACCGTCATCGTCAACTGGCGTGTCTGCATAGTTCAGGATCCCGTCACCGTCCTTGTCGTCACACGGGCAGTCGGAATTGGAATGGCTGCAGGTCATGCCCAGGATATGGTCGGTTGCCGTCGGCATCCGCAGGGCACAGAACTGTTTGGCCAAACCGTTCTGGCCGGCCAGCAGCAATGTAAAGTCGAGCGGCAGGCCCAGCTCATCTTCGAGCAACTTACCGACCTCGTCCTGGATCAGGCCCTCGACCAGACCTTCGATCAGGCCGGTTATCAGGCTTTCAATCAGACCCTGCAGCAGCGTCAACAAGCCGCCAACAAGCCCCAGGTA
>JBFJWU010000126.1:0-8890 GCA_041623475.1 bacterium
ATCCAGACGTGGACATAGTTCCCGGGACAATCGCGGACTGCCCGCACCAGCGTCAATGGGTCCTTTTGTGCGACCAAAGCACCGACCGTCAGCCCCACGCGAACGTCCGCCGGGATTTGCAATTGCTGCCGCAACCGATCGCGGGCATCCGTCGGCAATTTCCGGCCCAGGTCAATTGCCGATGGTATCAGTTCAACCTGTCCGGCCGGAAATCCCGCTGCGCGCAACGATTGCTGGACCGGCCGCGAGATCGCGACAATGCAATCCGCTCGTGATAAAGGGAAACGCCTCGCCGCCAGGTCCAGGCGCCGGGTGACCACGGACGGCCCCGGGCCAAATACGGCCACAGGGATCGTACCACCGGTATGGGCGTGGCCGATCCAGTCGGCACCCAGGCGGCGCAATGCCCGCCAGGCAGCCACGCGACCAGGCACTGGAATAACCGTGGCACCAACCCCGTACAGGCAATCGGCCAGGGCACCGCCCTGGCGAACAATTGCTACCTGGTCAATTTCCTGCTGCTGCAGATTCTGCACCAGCAGGCTTACCTGTCGCTGGCCGCCGCGCCAGCCGCGTTCGAGGTCAAGATGAGCGACTTTGATCATTGCCCGGTCACAGCGGCGACAAATTTGCCTGCGGGCCACTCGTCCATGCACGCAAGGGTTCCCAGCGGGCATACCTTCTGGTGGCACGGTGAACAGTCCAGCGGACGGTACAACACCTGGACACTGGGACCGATTGGCCGGGACCATTTGGGCGTTGTACTGAAGAATCCTACGGTCGTCCTGGTGCCGGCTGCAGCAGCCATATGGGTCAGGCCACTGTCATTGCCCACCATCCCGGTGGCACCGGACATGACAATTGCCCATTCGCGCAAGCCATACATACCAAATGCCATTACACAGCCCGCAAAGGATTCGTCAGGAAGGCGGTTACGTTCGTCGGCTGTGCCGGCAATCACAACAGTACATCCGTCGGCCGACAACCGTCGGGCCAGTTGTTCCCAGCGATCAAGCGGCAGTTCCTTGGCGGGACCGTAGGCTGCAAAAGGTGCCAGGATCCAGTACGGACGGCCCCCGTCGATGTTGGCCTTGCGCAGCAGCTGTTCCTGTTCCTTGAGATCGATCCGAAACCGCGGCTCGGGGATGCCGTCCGTTAGCTCCGCAGCTCCGTCCAGCCGCAGGTAATTCTGAATGATGTGTTCGCTGCCTGGCGGTGGAAGCGGCACCGTCTTGTGAAACAGCAACCGCGCCTCGCGCCGTGGGCCGACCCGCCGCCTGCAATCTGCCATTAGCAGGTTGATTGCCGTCGTCCAACTGCCGGAAATGGAAACCCCAAGGTCGAACCCGCGGATTGATCGCGCGACCCGATTGCTGTCCCGTCGACTCGTGAACTGGTGGACCGTGCCGTACCCCTGCAGCAACTCTGCCGGGCCGCGTGGCGCCAGCAGATGAAGCTCGGCATCCGGGTACCTTGACTCGAAACGCTCCAGCAGTGGCAGGCACATAACCGTATCCCCGACCCAGTTTGGCGTCCGCACCAGGATTCTCACGACGATGCCCGGTTGGCCTGGCGGACAAGGTAATAACGCAGCCAGGCGTTATAGACAGCACTGCCTGCAGCCAGCCAGCCCCGGTATCCGTCCAAAATCGCACCCTTCAGGACCAACTGACGCAGGCCGTGCCACAGCGGCCGCAGGAACAGGTCGCCAGGAATATTCGCTTTGTAGCCGCTGGCGACCAGGTCGCCAGCGGCCAGTTTTGCATAACGTCGGATTCGCTCCCGGTGGTCGTCCAGCGATCGGTAGCTGTAGTGAAGCAACTCGGAACCGAGCCGCCGGACAATTCCGTCGACCTCGACTCGTTCGTGGACGGCGCCGCCGACAACTGTTGCACTGGCACGATTGAACAGTGCCAGTTTCCAGTCCGGTTGCCAGGCAAACCTCATCCGCCGCCCCAGGTAGATCATCCGTCGTCGCAGCTCGAACCCGTCACAGTCCCAGTCGACGTGCCGGAGTTCGTCCCAGAATTCGTCCTGCGGTACCTCGTCCGCGTCGATCATCAGAATCCAGTCGTTGCGAGCCAGTTCGACCAGGTGTTTTCGTGCCGCAACATACCCGCCCCAGGGTTCGACATGAACCTCGGCGCCGAGAGTCCGTGCAACGGATACGGTATCATCAACGCTTTCCGCATCCAGGACGATTGTCTGGTCGACCATGGGAGCAACAGCAGCGAGCGTCCGGGGCAATCGATCTGCCTCGTTCTTCGCCAGCAGGCAGGCGGTAATCTTTGGTATGGGTAGGTTCATTCAGATAGCCTGGATACAGGCTACGTCGGTTTGGTCAGCGGCTCAACCCGGGTTCGCCTTCGTCCGGTGCCGGCCATTCGAATGAAAATTTAAGGAACCCTCCGGACAGCTCGTCAAATACCCAACGGCGGATGTGGCGGCTCAGGCAGTCTTTCTGACTGCCGCTCAAGCCCTGGACCGATAACGCTGTCACCGTCCCTTTTGGACCAACGGTCACCGTCACCTGGCCCGGGTTTCCCAATGCCGGGCAGACAATGCCTGCGACTTGGTTCGAAATTCGCGAGGTCACTACCAGCTCAAATGTCTGGCTCGGCCAGTGGGCCTTGAGGATTTCAACGGGATATCGCAGGTCCGGTGCCAATTCATCAGAGTCCTCACCCATGCTCTCGATATTCATGACCGCCTCGACGCTGCCCTTGCCCCATTCCTGGATCGTGACTCCACCGTCACCTCCCGCCTGCAATCGATTGACGCTGGCCTGGTCCAGGTCCTCAATTCGGGCCGCAGACCCGGTCCCCGCTTTCTTCATCTGGGCCTGCAGTCGCCGCATATAGCGAACGACCTCGGCATTTTCCGGGTCCAGGTCGCTGGCCATTTCATATTCGCGATACGCACGGTCGTAGTATTTCCGTGCCTCCAGCGCACGGGCATACAGGTAGTGCAGGCTGGCATCCTCCGGATTAAAGGACAGCATCCGCGGATAAACCTCGATCAACAGTTCCCAGTCCTGCAGGTTTCTGGCAACGTCAGCAACGATTCCGAGGATCTTGACGGCGATTGGTGACTCGACACCCTTCAGGTTTGCCTGTTTGTAGTACAGCTGGACGAGCGACGATCGATTGTCGCTGGCCGCGGATTCGAACGCATCCAACCAACATTGACCACTGCCCAGCGGTTGGCTGGAAGGCCCCAGAAGCGGACAGGCTTCGCGGAATTTGCCCTGCCCGGCGAGCGACGCACCCAATCCGTCCCGGGCACCCGCCTGTTCTGGATTTGCTCGCATCTGTCGACGGTACTCGGCCTCGGCCTCTATGTACTGTTGCTGGGCCAGTAAGGCCGAACCAGTTGGCCCCTGGGCGCTGGCGCACGCACTGGCAACAGCCGCGCCAAGCACAACGGCGACGATTCGGTTTGCAGTAATGACTGATTTTCCAGGCGCCCGCACGCTGTCCCCCTGCTCCTGATCAAAGCAGTCAAACGCCTGTTTGTCAATTGCCGTCAACGCTACCCTTTACAAGACATCGGGACAACCTTCGCAACTCAGGCTGCGCGCACTTGTTCCTCACCTGCCAACAAGCAAACCGATCCGCCTCGCGAAAAGATGCGAGGGTCGCTCTACCGATATATAGAAAAGAAATGCTACCGCGGTCATGATCAGGAATCCGGCAAACCACGTGACAGCTTCGGACTGGTCCAACCCAAGCAACAGTTGTTCTGACAATCGAACAGACAGAACGTGAGTTAAATAGATCGAGTAACTTACTTTACCCAGCGGATCAAGAATCAGTCGCCGGTTTTCGTATCCGGGTCTAATGTTATATTCAGCAATTTCACGTCGGAGCCAGAAATACACACCAATTGCGAATAGATTCAATGTCCATGGATACCCAAGATCAAGATGAAATCTGGCGACGCTGAGAATCATCGCGGTGACAACAATTGAACCACGAATGAACCAAAGCTCGGCCATTCCAGCGGCCGAGGAATTTTGCCAGCGGCTCCAATCAGACTCGGCCATCAGGCACCCTAACAGCCAGCATGGCAGTCCCAAAAGCCAGTTCAGGCCGTTCCCGAACGATGGATAGTCCAGCGCCATAGGAGCAGATGCCGCTACGGCAAAAGACCCCAGTAACGCCGCCACAATGATTCTGAACCAGGACACCCTGGAACGAATCAGGCGAAAGACAGGGTAAAGCAGGTAATAAACCAGTTCGGCAACAAGGCTCCAGAGGATTGACCGGTCGAAAAGGGTCAGCTTTACACCAAGAGGCCACGCAAGCAGCATTGCAGCGCCCATTGGAACAAGAATCCTGATCAGTCGACGTGCATAGAAATCGCCTGGTCGGAATTCACGGCCATCAACATATGCGTGGTGTATTACGAATCCCGACAAGACGAAAAAAACAATTACTGCGGCCGGCGCTGGGAACAGGTTGTGATAAACCGCTACCAGCAATCGACCAATGATCCCGAGATCCAAAAAGAATGGCTCCAGCGGTGGAGCCCATCCGTGCCCAAATGCGACCCAGACTGCAGCCAGGAACCTGATCGAGTCCAGACCACGTATTCGTCTTACAGCAACCCGAGTTTGCATTTACCTGGTCATTTGAATTCGAATAGCAATTTTATTGACGACCGCAGCCAGGCTTGCAACTTACCGATGACCCGACCGCTGCATCCGCAACGTACTTTCGAATCCGCCCCCGGGCTAACGGCATATTTGCGAGCCCGGAGTCGACGCCTGCCAGGTCAAATCCGGCAGGTGCAATAAATTCCTGAGCGAAGTTCTCGATCCCGGCGACCTCTGGCTGGGCCGAAAGCGCAACCATACCCGTGCAGGCTGTGAAGATTTCTGAACTGACTCCGTGACTACCCCCTGAGCGCTTCCGTATCTGATCCATCGGGTTCGTCACCGACAAGTTTGTCGCCGCCCAATCCATAGCCATAGCCATAGCCGTACCCGTAGCCGTATCCGTAATGATCAAAGCCGATCCCGCTTGGGATGGTCACTTTATTCAGTACTATTTCGAATGATTCCTGCCCGATTCGTTCCAGCGTTGCCGCCATCTCGCGTATATTCTTTTTGTAGATCCTGCCGGCCTCAAAGATCAGGATCGTCTCGTCCGCGACAGCGGACAGCAATAAAGAATCCGCAACAATCGGCAGGGGCGAACCGTCCATCAGGATCAGGTCATACTCCTGGCGTAATCCGGTCAATACTCGTTCCAGGGCATCTTTCTGGAGTGGCTCAACCGATCCCAATTCAAAGTTACCAGCGGCGAGCAGCGTCAGGTTTGGCGCCGGGCTTTCGTGAACGACATCAGTCCAGCGGGCATTCCCTTTCAGGACGTCAGAGAATCCGTACTCGTGCTCCAGGCCCCAGACCCTCGATGTCGATTGCTTGCGAAAGTCACAGTCTGCCAGCAGCACACGCCGTCCGGCCTGTGCCGCCGCGATGGCAACGTTATTGACAACCGTCGTCTTGCCTTCCAAAGGATGGGCACCGGTAAACAGCAGGACACGGGTCCCACGGCGCTGCGGAGCGAACAGGATATGATTGCGGACGATACGGAACGCCTCGGCCAGGGGCGATTCGGGATCGTGCATCATCATCTGTTCCATGGGATAGTCGGTCTGTTCCATTTGCATGTACGGCAGTTCGACCAATGGCCGCAGCCCGGTTGTGGCCTCGACGTCCTCACCATTCTGGACCGTCTGCTGCAGCGCGTTCCACAGCAGGGCAACGCCAATAGCACCACACAGTGCCAGGAACAATCCAACTGCAAGATTCAACTTGATATTTGGACGAAACGGGTACAGCGGCGGGATCGCCTGTTCAATGACGACCGCCTGCTCGCGGTTCAGGTCGCGAGTAATATCGACTTCCTTGAAACGCTCCAGCAACAGGTCATAGAATTGCCGCCTGCCCGCAGCCTGCTCAACCAGATCCTTGTATTCAATCCAGACCTTGCTTTCTGACAGCGCCTTTGAGACCTTTGCATCAATCGCGGCCAGCAGTGAGCGTTCTTCGGATCGTGCCAGCTCCATTTGCGTTTCGGTGCTGTCGACCATTTCCTGAGCAATTCGGCGCATTTCGCGCCGGAGGGCGTCGATCTGATTCTGCACTGCGACCATTTTCGGATGTGTGGATCCGAACGTCGCCCCAAGTTCTGCCTTGATCGCCTCCAGTTCTGTCAGCCGGGATCGCGCCAGTGAGATCGCCTGGTTACCGCTTTCCGACTCGATCGCCATTGCCAGGCGTTCCAGCCCGCTTGGTCCGGCGCTGGCAAGACGCTGCATCTCGGCGTGGCGGCCTTCCAGTTTCAGCCTGCGTGTACTGATATCAACAAACTGTCGGTGCAGCGCGTCCAGTTCGTCTTCGATATAAGCCTTGTCTTTTTCCAGGTTGATCGAACTGTTCTGCTGCTGGAACTCAAATAACTCGCGCTCCGCTCGGCCAATCCCTTCCTGGGTACCCTCGATTCGTTCGCGCAACCAGTCGACAACCTGCTGGATCCACTTGACCCGGTTCTCGACCCCAACGTCCATATACGCCTGCGCAACCGTATTGGACAAATCCGCAACCCGTGCCGGATCTACACCGACGATTGAAATCTGGATCAGCCGACTGTCCGGTATCGGCACGACGCTGACTCGTGTTGCCAGCGTTTCGGGCGTCTCGTCCTGCATGCCGAGTATGTCAATGACACGCTGCATGACGCTTCGGGACTTGATCACTTCCATCTGCGTGTTGCGAAACTCGTCAAACGACCAGTAGCCGGTAAATTCCTGGGCACTGACATCACGAAACGGGAAATGCTGCCCGTAAGGGTTCCAACGAAGCTCGACCACCGACGCGGCCTTGAACAGCGGGACCTGCCGAAACGTGTAAAACAGCGTCCCTGCCAGTACGGCAAGGAAAAACGCAAGGCTGAGTGTGCGATAGCGCCGAACCGCAGCGATTGTTTGACGCAAAACAGGAAGTCGAAGAAAATCGCCCATCAGAAGAACCTCTGCGGCACGAATACAAGGTCGCCGGGTAACAGTAGCGGATCCTCAGCCTGCTCGTCAATAACATCTTCGATGTTCGTCTGGGTCCCCTGGATTGGTGTACCGCGATAAATCCATACTTTTTCCTCATTCGCACGCGGGGTCGGGCCGCCAGCCAGGGACAAGGCGCGCAGCAATGTAACCCCAGCGGTCAACTGGTACGCTCCCGGGTTCTTTACGGCTCCCATCACAAAGACGTTCGAATGCCCCCCGACATAAACGGTCGCACCTGACCGAACAGGAACATTCTGCTGGAAATCAGCTGACTGCAGGATATCGGTCAATGAGACCCGCTGGACAGCGGCCGGAGCCCCGCCTTCGGCATCGTTCTGGTCATAGATGAACGCGAAACCGCCTCCTTCACCAACCATGCCCCCGGCCCGCTGGACCAGGTCCAACACGCGATCTTTGGCGTGAATGGGATAGGATCCCGGCTTGCGGACTCCCCCCAGTACATAAGCCCTGTTGGCAACAAATTCGGTCACCTCTACATTGACCAACGGGTCCCGGTAATAGTCGCCGGCAAGTTTTTCGCGAATCCGCTCTGCAGCTTCCAGTTCGGTCAGTCCGTCCACGGCGACAGCTCCGGCCAGCGGCAGGACCAGTTTGCCATCAGGACGGACCCGCAGCGTCACATTCATGTCGTCATCCTGGTAGACGCGCACATTGACCATGTCGCCCGGGCCCAGCACGTAGGCTGCATTCGCCGGCGCTGCCCAAAGCAGCGCACTAATAATGTAAATCAACGCGTACATAGGTCCGATGGTCCGTAAAATCATTGCGACGATTCGATGCCTGCCGTTGCAGGTAGTGGTATCCGGTTCGAACCTTCAATAGCTCCAGATCCGGGGGCTGGTAACTCAAGTCGGTCTTGGCCGCGATACTGACGTCGGACCGGTCGAGAATCGTCGTCGGCAAAAATCGCGTCTGCCAGGCCTCCGCCTGCGCGGACAACAGGAAATCGTTCAATTTTCGCTCGATTCCGATGCCCCCCTTGTTGATGACCACCTCGTCTGTAAACGAGCCGTCCTCGCTGATGTACTGGTATTTCAACCGAACGTCGGTCAGCTCGGTCGGTTCGTACAGCAACTGCAGTACGGCAAGGGGTCGGCCGATCGCGGACTGGCCGTTGGGGAATGTCCGCACCGCACCGCCGACCAGGATGTCGACCCGGTACAACGGGCTGAGCGAACCGCTGGCACCAACCAGAAGTTGCACCTGGTTGGATGTCGACGACGTCCCCGGCAACGGGTTGGGCCGAATCAGAAAGTTGTATTTGGCTCGACCGACGAATGCCAGGTCCGGAAAGGTCTGCAATTTGGACTCCAGCGTCAGGCCGTGGGATGTCCTGTCCAGGCCATCGAAACCCGCCTGGTACCGATCGACCCCGACCGCATAGGTCAACTTCATATCGACCAGGCCCGTACCAGCCAGCTGCCGTGCCCAGGTTTCGACCTCGACGCGGCGCCGGTCCAGTCGTTGGCGATCCAGCGTGATCTCGGCCAGGATCGGATCGCTTGTATCTTTGAATACCAACGACGTACCAATGTGGGTGCCGGTGACAAATTCCTGCCTGTAATCGCTGAACAGATCCCACCCAACATCTGACTGATTCCTGGTCAAACTGGATTCCAGCCCGAAATAACGTGTGTCTGTCATTCCACCGCCGACGTTTGCCACCAACCCGGGACGATTGTATTCGACATTCATCTGTGGGCGCGTGATCAGGCTCAGGTCGCCAAATGGGCGACTTCTTGTATGAAAAACATTGGTCTCGTAAACCGATTCGACGCCGAGGTCGACGTGCGCGACA
>JBFJWU010000127.1:0-8889 GCA_041623475.1 bacterium
GCTTGCCGATGACGCCGGAGCGCCCTCAAATGCAAAGATCTATATATTTCCGAAAGGTTCATGAAAAAAGGGCTCCCATTAAATGAGAGCCCTTTAAAAGCTGGCGGGGCGGACGGGACTTGAACCCGCGACCTCCGGCGTGACAGGCCGGCATTCTAACCAGCTGAACTACCGCCCCAACCGATTCTTATTTTCGAATTAGGAATGGACATTGTGTCAGGGGACCCGACACTCGTCAACTCCAAATCTTGGGAGTGGGCGAAACAGGGCTCGAACCTGTGACCCCCGCCTTGTAAGGGCGGTGCTCTCCCAGCTGAGCTATTCGCCCGGAAGTAAATAGTTTCGCATATTTTAAAATTTGAAACAGTCGCGCCTGGCAGGTCAACGAGCACCGCCCGTGCAAATCAAATGCTCTCGCGGCCCGGGCACTGAGTAATTCGCCCGACCGCATATTTCAAACTGGAATCGGCCCGGCCGAGCTATTTCGCAAGCTGCTCTATGACCCGGGCCGGGGTTGTTCGCTGCAACGATTCCAGTACCAGGTCGGCCTGTTCCTCCAACCGTTCGGGCGTTTCGGTCCCGTGGACCCCAACCGTCCAGCAGCCAGCCCCCCGGCCGCTGCGCAGACCATAAATCGTATCCTCCAGGACAACACATTGATCCGGACGCAGTTCTGGTTGCCCGTCGGAAACGGCATCCTTGTTCAGCAGCCGCATCAACTGGACGTACCCTTCGGGATCGGGCTTGCTGTTCAGCACGTCTTCGGCGGTGACGATGCGGACGATCCGGTCCGCCACACCCATTGCCCGCAGGCCCAGGTCAACCTCGGGCCGCAGGGCACCGCTGCAGACACCAACCAGATACCGGTCTGCTGCTGCACCAAGGAAGTCCACGGCACCGGGTTTGATCGACAGATCCCGGGCCATCAGCTTCTGGACCCGTTCGGCCTTGTCCCGGATCAGGTCATCCATTAACTGATCCCCGGGAGCATCCAGTCCATGCTGCCGAAAGATTTCCCTAAATCCGTCACGATCGTCGTAGCCGACAAACGACTCGAAATAGTTGGCTTCGTCCAGAGTAATTCCATGCCCGGCAACCGTATCGCGAAACCCGGCGAAATGCACGGGTTCGGTGTCGGCCAGCAAGCCATCGAAGTCAAACAGAAATGCGCGGATTTCAGTCATGAAACCTCTTTCGTACACGGTGATTTTAGTTGTTCAGGGCCGGGCGAACCGGCCCGCTGTCAGGCGGCGTCCTGCCCCGCAGGGACCTTTTCGAATACTTTGGCATCCAGAAACAACTGGTACAGGTCGAGATCCAGTTTGCCGTCGTCTACTTCCATTTTCAAAATATCCAGCGCTCGTTGCAATGGAATCGCCCGCTTGTATGGACGATCAGTCGCAGTCAGGGCATCAAAAATATCGCTGATTGTCATCATCCGCGTCTGCAGCGGAATATCATCAGCGCTGACCCCCCTGGGGTACCCGGAACCATCCAGCTTTTCGTGGTGCCCGTAGGCGATGTCGGCAACGTTCTTCAAGTCGGATGTCCAGGGAATCAGTTGCAGGAATCGATAGGTATGAGACACATGAGATTCGATTTCCAGCCGTTCTTCGTTGTTCAGGCTGCCCTTGGGAATCGACAGGTTTGTGAATTCCGGCTGGGTCAACAACGGCAACGGATCGCCATCTGGATCCTCGACCGAAATGTTGAGCATTTCTGCTAATTCGCCGGCAGCGTCTTCGGGCAGGACCGATGGCTCGTTGGCCTGGCGCAATACGGCAAGATGGCCGTTCAGCGTTTCCAGCTCGCCGCCCAACCATTTGTCCAGCCGTTTCTTTTCCGCAATGGCCTCGTCATGGCTGGCATTGACGAACTTGTCGATCACCTGGCGGGCCACGGTCAGTTCCATTGTTTTGCGAATCAGGCGGAACCGGTCTTCGATATGCCGCATATCGTAGTTGTACAGCTTTTTGGCCTTGACCAGGACATCCTCTTTGACACCGATCTTGCCAAAATCATGCAACAGCCCCGCGTAGTAGATCTCCTGGATCTGCTCGTCGCTGAACCGCGGCTTGGCCAGCGCACCGGCTCCGGTACGGTTTACGGCTTCGGCCAGTCCGACGGTCAGTTTGGCCACACGTTCACTGTGACCAGCGGTGGTCGGATCCCGCTGCTCGATTGCCGATACCGACGCAAAAATAAAGCTTTCAAACTGGCGATTAAGGTCCTCGTACAGCTGGGCGTTCTCGATTGCGACTGCGGCCTGGCTGGCCAGGCTGGACACGAGCGCCACGTCTTCGTCGGTATAGGGAACGACGGTTTCGGCAACGACATCATCGCTGGTCAGCTTGACATCAAAATCGGTCTTCTTGTTGATCAACTGGACGACGCCAATGATATCCTCGTCGTGGTTTTTCATCGGCACGACCAGCTGGCTTTTGGAACGGTAATTATTGGCCTCGTCGAAGCCGCGATTGTACTGGTATTCAACGTCTTCCGGCAATTCGTATACGTCCTGAATCTGCAGGACATTGCCGGACAGTGCCACGTATCCCGAAATTGAATGCCGGTCGATGGGCAGGCGAAACGCCCTGAAGTCCCCGGCCAGGGTGTCATTTTGCGCAACCTTGAAGAACAGCGAGCCGGATTCGTCGCTGTCCTCGTCCAGTTCAACCAGGTAAAGACTGCCACCGTCGCTGCTGGTCATTCCGCGCAGGCGCGTAACGATTAAATCCAGCAATTTATCAAGATTGCGTTCGTTGCTGAGGGCCACCCCGATTTCGTTCAATTCGTCCAGGTTTTTCCCCTGGATGGCACTGGACTGCAGCAGCTTGCCCATTTCATGCCGGCGCGCCGTATGGTTCGCGGCGCGGGCCAGGGCCAGCGAACGGGTCTTGGTTCGTGAACGCCGGGCCACGAAATCAGCAATTTCAAATCGCGCAGCCCACTGGGGGATGTCGACGGTTCGGGCAATAACCAGCGCCGAAATCTCAGGTGGAAACTCGGGGATTTCATCGATCAGCGGGGCCATGTCTTCTTCTGACAGAACCATCAGGATCGGAACCGCAGGTCGTTCGCCAGCGATCGCAATCTTGTGAATCTGTTCCAGGACACCTTTGCTGTCCAGGTATTCGACATCCCAGCCAAGGACCTTGACCGCATCGCGCATCAATCGCGCCAGCGATCGATCAATCATGATTTCGATGTTCGGTTTCTGAATCTTCACGGTTGGTAAGTTTACCTGTCTACCGACGAACGTTCCCTGCTACCCCCCGACATTATCCCGGACAGGCCACGGAAGTTCAACAATCACATATTCGCAATTGTATCGGCAATGGAATCGACGACAAACTCCGCACGTTCCGGCATCGCATTGGCGCCCATCAGGCCGATCCTTACGGCCTGCCCGGCAAGGTCACCCAGGCCACCGCCGACTTCGACCTGGTGACGTTCCAGCAGCAACTGCCGCAGCCGCGACTCGTCACAGCCGGCTGGCGGCCGGACACAGTGCAACATCGGCAACCTGTGCCGCTCGTCCGTGACAACGTACTGGAATCCCAATTCTGTCAGTCCATTTGCCAGTACGTCCGCGGCGCGGCGCAGGCGCTGACGGACGGCATCCAGCCCGACTTCCTGACTGATCCGCAACGCTTCGTGCAAACTGAACAGCGGGCCGATCGGTGCCGTGTGATGGTACGATCGTCGGCTGTCGGTGGATTCCCAATAGGCAAGCAGCTTGTCCAGGTCCAGGTACCAGCTGGGCACGGGTGACCGGCGGCGGCGGAAACGCTCAACCGCACGCGGTCCAATGGTTGCGGGCGCCAGGCCCGGTGTCACGCCCAGGCATTTCTGGCTGCCACTGAATGCACTGTCAATTCCGGTACGGTCGACATCAATGGGCAACCCCAGGAACGATGTCACTGTATCCACCAGCATCAGCGCGCCGTTGGCCCGGGCGATGTCGGCGATTTTGTCCAGGTCCGGCTGCTGGACACCGGTGCTGGTTTCGGCGTGGACCAACCAGACAATATCAATGGATCCGGCGTTCGCGACGGCTTGCCGAATCGCATCAGGGCCAATGGGTTGGCCCCACGGTGCCTGGACACGAATCACGTGGCCACCCAGCTTGGTCACCATCTCGGCGATTCGACCGCCGAATACGCCGTTGACGCCGACGACGACCCGGTCGCCGGGCTCTACCAGGTTGACGGCCAGGAACTCCATACCTGCCGTCCCGGTACCGCTGACCGGAAATGTACATGGATTGGCAGTCCCGAATACCTCCCGCAGTCCGTCACAGATCTCGTCCATAATGACCGAAAATCCGGGGTCCATGTGCCCAATCAACGGCAGCGATGCCGCCCCGGCCACCCTGGGGTCCGAGTTTGCCGGACCAGGCCCGAACAAATGCCGTGAAATTCCGCGTTCAGAAAGGGCAATCATTGCAAAGGAATCCTTGAAGCCGTCGGCGAAACAATTGATTCGCCATCGCAAAAGAATTATACTGGACGGCGAACCAAGGGGACAGACTGTGAAAGTCGGCGTCATCAGTGATACGCACGGGAATATCGGGGGATTCCTGGATGCATTTGACCTGCTTCGAACTGAGCACGAAGTAGCGAAACTGTTTTTCCTTGGCCATGACTACAAAGACATGGACCGGGTCATCGAAATCAAACGCGCCCTGCGTGCGGCAAAACGCAAGGATGAAGACCCGACCGACTTCGTCAGTGATCTTTATGACGTTCTTGCCAAACAGGAGGGGCTGCACAGCGTCAAGACCCGGGACAAACTGGAAGATACTGAGTGGCTGAAGAAGCACACGATCCGCGTTCCCGGTGATGACGAAGACGAGGCCCTGTTCGGCGACGAGATCAACGACAAAGAGTTTGAACTGGTGGGCGGTCGCATTGTCTGTGCCGTTCACAATCCAAAGACGTTGTCCAAAGAAGACATCGCAAGCGCAACGATCATCATCTATGGCCACAGCCACCTGTACCAGGTAGACAAAGCCGGATCCCGGTTTTTCTGTAATCCGGGTCATTTGATGGCGGACGTGGACCAGGGTCGCAAGCCGACGTATGGCGTCCTCGACATGGGCGAATCACCACGCTTCCAGGTATTTGACCTGGACGGAAACGTCGTTCTGGACAAACCCCTGGAACTGGAAACGAAACGCAAGTTTTCGGCGTCCTGATTACGGCAGCGTCGACATGACAGCCGACCCGTCGACCGACACAGGTCCATTTCGGTTTTCCTTTCCATCACCGGCTGGTGATACCGGGGTCTTCGGCAAATATGACCTGCCCGTCAACGTCTGGTGGTATGAATCTGCCGGGCTGCTGGTTGACACCGGCTGGGCCCAGGACACGGAGTGGATCGGCCATATCAAGGTGCCGCCAAAGGCCGTTGTCGTAACCCACCACCACCCGGACCACGATGGCGGCCTGGCGGCTGCAATCGACGCCTGGCCCACCGCTGAATTCATTGTCCCCAGCCCGGCCGGGTTGCACGGTGATGTCCAGATCGTCATCCCCCGCGACGGCAACCTGGTACTGGACCGCTTCCAGTTGATCGAGACACCGGGCCATTGTTCGCCGCATTTCAGCCTGTGGGACACAGCCACACGCCACCTGTTTACCGGCGATATGGTGCTGGAAACCGGTACGCCGGTTGCCGGTCCGCCCGAAGGGTCATTTCCTGAATATATGCACAGCCTTCGGCGACTGATTGATTTGCAACCACGGCGATTGTATCCGGGACATGGCGCGGCCTGCGACCCCGAACAAGCCCAATGGACCTATGAGCATCGGCAGGCCCGCCTGGACAATGTCCTGGATGCCCTGTCCGGCGGACCGGCAGGGGTTGCGGAACTGGTGGACAACATTTATGTTCGCCGCGAGGGGATTGACCTGATCGGGATGCACCGGATGGTCGCCGAAATGACGATGCAGGGGTATCTGGACTATCTGGCATCAACGGGCGACGTGGAACCGGACGGCGAGTCCTATCGCCTGCGGCGTCGCTGAGTAATCGGCATCCGCCGATCCTTGCCGAAGATCCTGCCCGATATCCTGATCCCCGGGGCCGCCTGGCGGCGTTTGTACTCGTTGCGATCAACGGCATCAAGAACCCGCCGGACAATATCCGGATCGTGCCCGCCAGCAATCAGGTCATTCGAGGACAGGTTTTGTTCGACGTACCCCTCGAGGATCGCGTCCAATACGTCATAGGGCGGCAGTGAATCCTGGTCTTTCTGGTCCGGGCGCAGCTCGGCGCTGGGTGGACGGGTCAGGATGGAATCCGGGACCGCCATGCCGTGTTCGGCCAGCCACCGGGTCAACCGGTAAACCCACCCTTTGGTCAAGTCCTTGATGACGGCATACCCGCCGGCCATGTCGCCGTAGAGGGTCGCATAACCCATTGCCAGCTCGCTCTTGTTACCGGTAGCCAGTACCAGATGCCCAAAGCGGTTCGAAAATGCCATCAGGATTTGCCCGCGAATCCGGGCCTGCAGGTTTTCAGCGGTAATACCCAATTCATCGCGTGGCCCCAGCCATTGACCGAGGTGATTCAGATAGGATTCAAATACTGGCTCGATCGAAATTTCTTCAAAGTGCAGGCCGTTTCCCCGTGCCAGGTCACGGGCATCAGAACGGGTTCCCTCGCTGTTAAACCGGCTCGGCATGCTGATCGTATGGACCCGGTCAGCTCCCAGGGCACGTGCGGCCAGCAGGGCAACAAGCGCAGAGTCGATGCCGCCGCTCAGGCCGATCAAGACGGACGGAAATCCGTTCTTGGTGACGTAATCACGCAACCCCAGGCACAGGGCATCGATGACATCGGCCTCGATCGGACGTTCGGTAACCGGTCTCGGGTCAACCGCAGGTCTTTTCCTGGCTGGTGTCGTGATCCTCGCGCACTGGGTCCATGGCGATGTCGCCGATGCCGGGAATTGGACATCCAGCAGCAATCGCTCAGCGACGAATGGTGTGGCCTGGGCCAAGACGCCGCCATCCGGGCCAACGACAAAACTGCGGCCATCAAAAACCAGCTCGTCCTGGCCGCCAACCAGGTTGCACACGGCAACCGGAACACCAGCCTGGGCCGCACGTTGGGCAAAGACCGACTGGCGAATCCCCGGTTTCTCGCGGTGATAGGGGCTGGCCGACAAATTGACCAGCAACTCGACCCCCTGTCCTGCCAGTTGGCTGGCGACCGGGTCGGGCTGCCACAGGTCCTCGCAAACCGTCACACCGATCCGGACCCCGTTCAGGACCAGTCGGCCGGGTGCCGTGGCAGGCGCGAAATACCGCTGCTCGTCAAACGGTCCGTAGTTCGGCAACAGGGTTTTGGAATACCGGTCGACGACAGAGTGACCCTGCATCAGCACCGCTGCATTGCGCAATTGGCCGGACTCCAGGACCGGTGCGCCAATCAACAGCGGCACATCACCGATCTCGCCAGCCAGGTCGGTGATCGCCTGTTCACAGTCGGCGACAAAACCGGGGATCAGCAACAGGTCCTCGGGTGGGTAACCGGTCAGGAACAATTCGGGCAGGATAATCAGGTCGGCACCTGCGGCGACGCATTCCCGATACCCCTGTAGTGCCAGTTCGGCGTTGCCGGCCAGGTCCCCTACCGTTGCATTCTCCTGGACCAGTGCCAGGCGTATTGTCGTCGTGTCCGTCATCAGTTATGGGCTCGTTTCCATTTTCGCCGCAACTGCAGTCGGTTGCGAAAGCGTTTGCGCAAAAACGGTGCGTACAGGACAAACCCGCCGACGAAACCGCCGATGTGGGCCCACCACGCAACACCACCACCAAGTCCTGTTGATGTCACGCCGGACAAAACCTGGATTAAGAACCAGTACCCGATCGCGAATGCCGCCGGGACCTGGATCGTCGTCAGAACAATAAAGATCGGGACCAGCATGTGGACCCGCGCGCGTGGATAGAGGATGTAATAGGCAGCCAGGATTCCACTGATGGCGCCGCTGGCCCCGACCGTCGGGATGAACCAACTCAGTGCAGGCTCCTGGCCCATGTACTGGTAGACAAGCTGGCGTGACACGGGTCCTGACGGAATCGTTCCGGCCTGCATCCAGGTACTGCCCAGTTGAAAGCCGTGGGCCACCAGTCCTGCCAGGAGATAGAACAGCAGGAACCGGACGTGCCCCATCGCATCTTCGATGTTGTTGCCAAAGATCCACAGGAACAACATGTTGCCGCCAAGGTGCATCAGCCCACCGTGCATGAACATGCTCGAAAACAGCGATGAAAAACCGCCCAGGCGCGGACTTTCCGGATGGACCTGTCCACTGACCAGCTCCCAGGGCAGGAAACCGTATTCCCATGTGGCCACTTCGCGCACACCGATCGTACCAAAAAAGATCAGCACATTGGCCGTAATCAACGCCACCGTCACATAGGGTGTTAATTCGGTCGGATTATCGTCTTTGTAAGGAATCACAGAAATTCAGTTTACCTGTCGTCAAGGGGGGAACGACAAGCGGAAAGGCGATTTGCCACAACGGCACAGAGCAGGAAAAGGGCGAGCCTCCACGGATCATTCGGATCGTACGGATCATCACCAAGTCAGGATCAATGGTGGGATTCCCGCAATCATTTCCCAACAATGCGAACCCGTGGGTATCTCCGATACCCGGAAGCACAGGCCAGGGTCACCAGACTGGCGTAAAGAGGCCCGCCGAACGGGGGCAGACCTGCGTCAGTTGTGGCGATGCCCACAGCGAAGACACCGCAGCAATAGCAGCGCTGTTTCGAGGATGGTCCGCCGAGGATGACGTGCCAGATTGCATAAAACCGCCCACCGTGAGAGGTGGGCAGGTTTGCGTGAGATGGTGCGGCACCCGCAAGGCGGGAC
>JBFJWU010000128.1:0-8882 GCA_041623475.1 bacterium
GACCTCGGATTTCGCCGGACGGTCAGTTGGTGACGTTTTCAGCGTGGCGGGGGGCAACCTCTTTTGACATCGGCGTCTGGAATACATCGTCCGATGATGTCGACTGGCGAGCCGTATCGTCCGGCGACGAGATGTTTCCAGAGTTCTCTGCCGACAATCGCAACATCTATTTTGTAAGCACGTTTGACCAGCAGCCCGAACTATACTCGGTGCCTGTATCCGGTGCATTGTCCTGGACGCGCCATACCCGTACCCGAACCGGTGTCTGGCAGTTTGCACTGGCGGACGGAACCCTGTTCTACGCGGCACCCGGTGGCGATGGATGGATCGTTTACGAGACGACCACCGATGACGGTGTCACTGTTTCTTTACCACCGTCAACGACGGGTACGACAGTCATCACGAATGTCACTACAACCAGTCCAGTGACAGGCCAGATCGTGACGGAGCGGGAGTACCATCCGGCCCGGACGGCGTTACCGACGGGATGGTCGCCGATTTTTGGAATCGGCCTGCGCGACACCGACCGGTATGGCATACAACTGGCAGGGCAGGATGTTGTTGGCTTTGTGTCCTGGCAATTACAGACATCGATTTCGAATCGCAAGAATCCTGCTGCGGACCTCCAGTTGACTCGACGATTCAAGCGCGTCGAGGTTGCCGGCCAGACCCAGTTCTTCCCGGTTTCTGAAACAACGTTGAGCGATACCGAATTTGTTTTCCGAAATGAGCTGACCCTTGATCGACCTATTCTAAAGATCCACAACAGCCAGCACATTCGCCCCAGTTTTGCGGTCGAGAACAGGTTCCGGCCATCGGGTTTGGCCAGGGCGCAGATCAGCCTGACATATAACTTTGACAATCGTGACAGTTTCGCGTGGTCGGTGATTCCCGGCGATGGTATTGGCCTGACGGCGAGAATTGCTGGCGATTCAGGCGTCGATGACCTGGATATGCCGGACGTCCGTACGGAATTCCTGGCCCAGACCGGCGGCTTTCTGTTCTGGAAGGCTCAATGGCAGCTGAGTTTGCTGGGTGCCGCGCACACAGTCCCGACGGGGCCGTTGAAATATACGCTGCGTCCGCCCACCGAAGTCGCATCGTTCGCCAGGCGGTTCATCAGTCGCGCCGTGCCGGCTGCAGGCGTGCCATCGGTTGACCGGTTCGGAATCTGGGAATCGGAATTTATCCTGCCACTCTGGTATCCCCAGTCCGGACCCGGGTCATTCCCCCTGTATTTCGACTATTTCGCATCACGATGGTTCGTGTCGGGTGCCCATTGGTTTAACCCGGACGGCCTGGGGCAGCAGGTATTTGCAGGAACTGAATTGGAACTGAAAATGCATTTCAACTGGGTCTTCCCGTTTCCGGCGATACGCCTTGGGGTGCGCTGGCCGATCCTGAACAACAGGACCCCGACTCCGGATGTGTTCCTGCGCATAGGAGCGACCTTTTCTGGCTAGCGTTGTCTGACGATCGACCACGGCAGATTAGCGAAACACAGTCTGGTCAAAGTTTGAGATCGGATCGAGTGACGAATGAAGAGGCAGATTTGACAATGCCGCGACAAAAAGTATTGATGCGTAGCTGAATTTAGCGGTGACTGTATGTCTCGTTGCTCGCTCGGGCAACGAAAAACGGCACCCGCATTCGTGATGTCAGTCCCGACTCACCGGCCCGATATCGATGCTTACCGTAAACGCGCCACGCAGTTCACCGGCACTGAATCCGGTCGCCTGGTCATCTGGATACAACTTGGCGATCCGTTCACGCAGCTCGGGGGCCAGGTCGGAACCGTGACACGTCAGGCATAATCCGCCTGTTGGGATCGCCTTCATATATCGAAATCGCCGCTGGCCTCCGTTATCCAGGATTTCTGAATACTCAATCTGCGCGGCGTCCTCACCATTTTCGACTCGCTGCTCGAACTTCTGCAGAATAGCCGCTTCCCACTTATCTGGCGCATTATCCGGGTTCCGTACCCGCAAAGCCGTGCGACCGACAGCCGCTGATTCAGACGAAACCTGATCTGCGATCTCCGGAGCCGCGACATTGCACACCGCAACGGCCGCGACGGGACCTGACTCCGATAGCGCCTTGCCCAGTCGCATCTTCAGGCCGTCCTGCAACCGGTTCACTAGTTGGCGACTTTGCTGGACCCACAGTTCCTGGTTGGTCGCGTCGCCCCATCCAGCACTGAACACTGAAATTACCAACGGCAACATCACCAGGTTCAGGATTGTCGATCTCATTAATCGCGACATTTAATCCGCCCGTGCGTGAGCAACGTGCCGAAAACCAGGACAACAACGCGATCAGACACGGTTTTCACGATCCTGGCCCAACAACACCAGCTCTGTATCGTCACCAATATTGACGATTTCTTTCCGACCGGGATTCAATAGCACGCCCCCCGGGACCCGCCCAACGTATTCGCCGCTGCGAACCCCCAGGCAGACAACTCCGTGGCTGGCGGCAGCCTTTTCCAGTTCGATATATGGAACCGAGCCTGACAGACCGAACCGCCTTGCTGAATCAAAGTATATTTCTGCGCCGCCGACACCAAACAACTCTGTAAACACAGCCAGTAATTCCGGTCGCAGGCCAACCTGCGCCAGCAAATAACTGATTGCCGTTGGACTGACGATGACTTCGACCGGCTGGTCCTTCAGTAACTGGCGGTTGTATGGGTCCAGCAACTCGATAAGGATATTCATGTCATTTGCGCGGTCGCCCAGCACAGCCCGCAATTGCAGGAAAGCCAGGATACTCCGTGCATCAGACTCGGATTCGTTTTCCAGCCAGTCGCTGCCAACAATGATAATTGCGTCTCGCTTTTCGAGGTCCAGGGCGCGAAGCGTTCGTTCGGTAGTAAAATCCCCGTCCAGAAACTGCAATGTCGACTTTGACATCGTGCCGCCCTGGGAATCAACATAGGCTTTCCGTTCCTGCGACGGCACGGCGGAAATCAGTTCGACGTTGAAGACCTCGCTGCTATATGAATCGAGCAGACGGACAAGCGTCGGCACACGGCGGTTCCATCCCAGGATCAAGAGATTCTTTTCCTTCTGCTCGACCGGTGGCAGCGCTGCGGCATCGCCGAACTCTAATGCCGTACCGACGGGTGCGGCACCCAGGTGCGAGGTTTCATAGTCTCGGGCGATCAATACTGCCTGGTCGCCGCGACGAACCAGTTGGTCGTCCTGCAGACCCACAAACGCACGAAACCCGTCCGTCCCCTGCCTGACCAGTCCCAGCAAAGTCGCGTTTTCGAAATAAGGTGTCAATTCCCACAGCAAGCGGCCTTCGAAGCGATCCAGTTCGCGGACATACACCTGATTACCGTAATCGTGACTGAGAAGTTCGTGAATGATGTGTGAGTAGCCAGGATGCCTGAGGTTCTGGGAAACAAGATGGCTGACCAGCCTGTCGCTGGCCAGCAGTTCCAGCGGGCCCCGGTATGTTTGCCTGGCCGCCGAGGCAACCCGCTCGTCAGACAATTCGGCAACGATCCGGGGTAATTCTTCATCGTCATTCAGGCCTTCGTGACTGCCGATCGACAACAACGCCTTGACAATACCGGTATCCGACACGTGGGACTCGCTGGATTCAAAATCGCCGCCGGGCAGGATAATGACACTGGCGCTTTCCAACGCGACGCGATCCAGATGTTCAACGCGCAACGGCGACCCGGACCGCAATTTTATAGCTTTCGAACTCCAGCGATGTCCCAGCCGACCGCGAATGTCCGCCGCCAGTTCTTCGTCCAGATGCGGCGCCATAATGACGATTCGTAACCGCCGGTGCCCCTTGCGCTGCAGGAATCGCCGGGCACGGCCCTCGGATGCCAACAGTTCACCAACTAACGTCGCTGTCCGCTCGCTCCAACCCAGAACCAGGAAATGTCCGCGCAACTCAATCGGCGTTTCACCACGCTGCAGCCGTTCGATCGTTGAATTCAACCACTGGGTCATGATCGCAATCAGGGCACCCATAAAAAACACGTAGCCCAGCACTGTCACAACCGTCGAGACGCTCCGCCGGAGCAACCCTTCGTCATCGCCAAGATAACCGGGGTCCGTCAAGCGGAGAAATGCCCACCAGGTGGCTTCACCAAAACCGCCGAAATCACCGGTTCCCAGCAACACGGCGACCCCGCCAAGGACGGAAATCAAGGCGATAACCGCTGCTATGAACAGGAGACGGTACTGGGTACCTCGCAGCAGCAGCGACTCGGAAATATACCGGAGTCGGTTCCTGACTCTGTCAACCGGAGTTTTCATTGCCCCTATTCTAACTTGACCTGCGGTTCCGACCAATCAGATCGGCCATGATCAACGCTAACCGGAATCCGCGACAGGATCGAGGAACAGATGTCAGATACGACGACTAATTTGTGGGGTTCAGGCCCACTGTCCGGCTGAACGCATTATCCGGCGAGAAGGGTCTGAAGCGCGTCAGCGAGTATCTCAGTTGTCATTTTCTGCTTTGGTATCGCGGCTTTTGCGCCCTTCAATATTGCGTCGATTCCCTGTTGTTCATTGGTCATCGCCGAATAAACGATAACAGGCACGTCCAGTTGTTTAGCCGACAGCTCGTCAAGAAATGTGATCCCATCCATTTGCGGCATTTCCAGATCCAGTATCACGGCGTCAACTTTCCCGGGATCAGATTGCAACAGCCTGATCGCATCGTAGCCATCTGTCGCTGTGAGAATCTCGGCAATCTCGGGGCGCTCAACTGCATCAAGGGCGTTCCTGACCTGCTCCCGCCAAAGCTCCGAATCATCTACTACCAATATCCTCAGCATTGCTACCCCTCCCCATTTTGAACAGCAACGATTCTATTTACAAGTTCTTTGCCGGCTTCGTCCAGATATACAAACTTCACGCCCATCCCCGCCTTGTGCAGATGATCATCGGCGCGTTGTCGCCAGGCAACCTCGACAATTGCGTCGATAGACTGGTTGTCTTCGGCGATTTCAATGATGAAATGGAATCGACTTCCCTCGGGCAAGGTTTCCTTTGTCTCGATGTACATGCCTTCATTGCTGATATTTGTGGCGTATCTTTGCAGCAAATGGGCCAGAGTGAAGAACTTGATCGTCAGTTCGCCATTATCCAAAACTACTCTGGGCGCAGCCCGCAGGTCACGGCCAGCCAATTGATCAGGATTGTCGCTTTTCATCCGTTTGCCGGTTCAGTGATCCAATTATTAATCAGGATAGGGGGTTTCCGCCCGTTTGGCACACCGGAAGGCTCTTTCAATTAGTTGTCCGATTATTTCCGAATCAGGAATTTGTAACTCAAGCCGGGGACGCGGACCGTCACCCGCCTCATCGAACACAAGCTGCAGTCGTACTAATACGCCGTCACGGCGTCTCTGAATTTTTGGGCGGTCACCGCCAAGTTAGAATGTCCGGAACCACGTCGACTTTGCTGGTAGCGAGGAGCAGGCATGGACATTTATCGCAAAGTATATGATGCGGCCGCCACCGATCGTGACCGATTCTGGTCAGGCGCGGCCAGCCAGCTGCATTGGCACAAACCCTGGGAGCAGGTACTGCGCGACGATGACGCACCGTTCTACAAATGGTTTGCGGGCGGACAATGCAATATCTGCTACAACGCGCTGGACCGACACGCCAAAGAACGAGGCGGACAATTGGCCCTCGTCTATGACAGTCCGGTTACAGGCTCAAGATGCGAATTCACTTACGACCAATTGCTGGATCAAGTATCCAGGTTTGCATCAGGGCTGCAGCAGCTGGGAGTTGAACAGGGCGACAGGGTCCTGATCTATATGCCCAATATGCCCGAAGCAATTATTGGCATGTTGGCAACGGCACGTCTGGGTGCAATCCATTCGGTTGTTTTTGGCGGTTTTGCGCCCAAAGAACTGGCACACCGCATTGAGGATGCCCAACCGAAAGTCATCTTGACGGCGTCATGCGGGATCGAACCCGGACGGATAATTGAGTACAAACCGCTGGTCGACCGGGCGATCGAGCTGGCTGGGCACTCGCCCAGACACACGGTCGTCAGGCAACGTCACCAGGCACCGGCCGATCTTTCAATGCCACGCGACCTGGATTGGGCAGACATTGCCGGAACCGAAACGCGCGCCGACTGCGTTTTTGTCGAGTCCAACGAACCGCTGTACATCCTGTACACGTCTGGAACGACGGGTGTACCCAAGGGCGTCGTCCACGACCAGGGCGGCACGATGGTTGCACTGGACTGGAGCATGCGCAATATTTACGGCGTTGCATCAGGAGATGTCTATTGGGCGGCATCGGATATCGGCTGGGTTGTCGGTCACTCATACATGGTTTACGGGCCGCTGCTTGCTGGCTGCACAACTGTTATTTACGAAGGTAAGCCGGTCGGCACCCCGGATGCAACAGCGTTCTGGCGTGTCATGTCGGAAAACAAAGTGAACGTCTTCTTTACCGCCCCAACTGCATTCCGTGCGATCAAGAAAGAGGACCCCGGCGCCGATCTGGTTAACCGGTTCGACCTGTCAGCATTACGTAGGATATTCCTGGCTGGCGAACGGGCCGATCCCGATACCATTCACTGGGCAGAAGACGCGCTGGAATTACCCGTGATCGACCACTGGTGGCAGACCGAAACCGGTTGGCCAGTTGCGGCCAACCCCGTCGGCATCGAACTGTTGCCCGTCAAGTACGGATCAGCGTCAGTCCCCGTTCCCGGATACGACATTCGCGTCCTGGACGAGGGCCGCAACGAAATGCCTGCGGGCCAAACCGGTGCCATCGTCATTAAGTTGCCTTTGCCACCAGGCACGTTACCGACGTTGTGGCAAAACGACGAGCATTTTGTGCACACCTATCTGGAAACGTTTCCGGGATATTACGAAACAAAAGATGCCGGCTATATCGACGAGGATGGCTACGTCTTTGTAATGGCCCGCACCGATGACATTATCAACGTTGCCGGTCATAGACTGAGTACGGGGGGAATTGAGGAACTTATTTCTGAACATCCGGATGTCGCCGAGTGTGCGGTCATCGGTGTCAACTGCGGCATGAAGGGCCAGTTGCCGGTCGGCCTGCTGGTCCTGAACAGTGGTGTTTCCCGCCCGCCCGACGAGATCATTGATGAAACGATCCTGCACGTTCGCGAAAAACTGGGTGCTGTGGCAGCGTTCAAGCAGGCGGCCGTTGTCGACCGTTTGCCCAAAACCAGATCGGGTAAGGTCCTGCGAGGCACGATGCGCAAGATTGCCGACAGTGAGCCCTGGAAGATGCCGGCAACGATTGATGATCCTGCGATTCTTGACGAAATTGCGGCAGCCCTTAAGTCCCTCGGCTACGCCGGCAACGACGCTAAAGTCGACGATTCAGACCTCGACTAAGACCGGGGCCGGCCCCTTGCTCAACCGCGCGCCTGGCCGCGTTGTCTATCGAAAGGCAGAAATCCGGGTATCTGCCAGGTCCGCCTGCCCTGCCCGACTCAACGCCAGTCCAACAACGAGCGACGCGGCGATTGCAGGGAATACGCCGTATGTTTGCGACGACAGGCCTGTCCAGGACCAGACCGCAAATGTCACAGTCCCGGTCAATACGGTGGCGACAGCTGACATCTCCTGAAAGCGGCGTCCCGCCGCATACAAAAGGATTAACGGGGCAAAAGACGCGCCGAGGGTCCCCCACGCATCCAGGACCATCTGGAATACAGTTTTGTTGCCCGAAACTGAAATCAAAAACGAAATGACGACTATGGCCAAGGTCGCCATCTTTGCGCGCTTCAAACTGCCTGGCCCTGCAACCAGGTCAACCGATACAGCTGCCGAACAGGCCAGGACCAGCGAATCTGCCGTTGACATCGTCGCGGCAAACAGCCCCGCCAGCACCAGGCCCACCAGTGGCGGTGGCAACAGGTCCTGTGCCAGTCTTGGCAGTGCCAATTCAGCATCGAAGCCCTCAATTTCGGGCAACAGCAGTCGGGTAACCAGACCGACAATAATCGTTGCCGAGTAGAACAAGACATACCATCCGTAGTACCATACGCGGACCTGGCGAATATGCTTGACATCATTGAACGACATGAACCGGACAACAATGTGCGGCTGCCCCAGGACTGCGACTACGGCGAACAACCACGAAACGACCATCATAATGGCTGCGACAGGCGCCTCCCCATCGAACCAATCCACATAACCAGGTTCGACCATCGTCAGGTTGCCCCAGAGCAGCGACCACCCTCCCGCCTGGTCGACACCCACGATCATAAGCATTACCATCGCGCCAAGCATCACAAACGACTGCGCTGCGTCTGTCCAGATACTGGCTCTAATGCCACCGGCGATGCTGTAGATAACGACAATTATGGCCCCGGCAATTGCCCCGGACTCGACACGCCAGTTGAAAACGGCATGCAAAGCCTTGCCACCGGCCTTCAGTTGGGCCGCCGCGTAAACACAGAGGAATACCAGTGTCAGAATGGCTGCAAGGCGACGTACGGTCGGGAAATGCTCGCCCTGCCACCGGGACAATAACTGTGAATACGAACCAACATCATCCCGCGACGCGGTATTTCTCAGTCGCTTCCAAACCAGATACGATGCGCCCATATCGCCCGCGATCCATCCGAGCATCAACCAGACCGAGGACCATCCTGTCAGATAGGTGGCACCGATCATTCCGATAAACATGTAACCGCTGTTGTTGGACGCAACGGCCGACAGTCCGGCCAACCACGGCGGCACATCCTTGCTGGCAAGGTAGTAATCGTCCACTGTGCCACGACTGCGGACCGCGGACGCTGCCCCCAGCACTGCAAAGCCTGCCAGGAACCCCAGGAACCAGACGGCCGCGCTCATTCCGGCAGTCCCGCTATCCGGCGTCGTTGCGCATC
>JBFJWU010000129.1:0-8848 GCA_041623475.1 bacterium
GCCGATGGTAGCGGACATCAAGATGCACAGTCGTCAGGCGAAATCCCGATTTGAGGCCGGTAAAGATCGCCTGGCCGGTCGCTGTGTCAATCATGGTGGCGTGAATACCGCCGTGCATTTCGTACCCGTAGTTGCTCAGGTCGTGCTGCCAGTCGATGGCGAACTCGGCGATACCCAGTTCAAACCTGATTGGATCGAATCCCAGTCGCTGGAACAGCGGATGCTCGGCAAACAACCGATCCTGGAGCGCCTGCTTTTCGGCGATGAACTGGTCGTGGAACGGCCACTCGGTCGCGTTGGAATCCCGGGCCACGGGGTCAGGGCGTTGGCGCCAGGTCCAGCCGCCGACCCATTTCAATGCCGATTTCGATCAGCAGGCGATTAAGGATCTCCAGGTCCGGGTTGGTGACGCCGGTCGGATAGGTCGGGTCCAGTTCGTTGGGGTCCAGCCACAACATCCCGCCAAATCCGGGATCGCTGTAACCGACATAGGCGACCGGGCTCTTGATGCCGTCCGCCGGCATGGACACCGGCGCGCCCGGCCACTGGAAATGATCACTGTCGACAATCTTGGACTCGTCGGGGCAGGCCGCCAGTTCGACATCGTCGTCGTCACATTCCCATTCGATCAGCCACTCCCAGACCGGCAATCCGGACGCCCCGTGGACGTCGATCGTTACCGCGTCGGGTACAAACGTCCGCAGGAACCTGTCGGACTCGTACAGCGGGCGAAAGTCGATGGCCAGGCTGGGCGGCAGCAGGAACTCGAACAGGTTGTGGACGGCATCGGCGTTGCCGTAATCGCTGTACAAGGTGTCCAGCTGGTCTGCCGTAGAGACGATGAATTCTGTAAATTCGGGGTCCAGTGCCTCAAAAATAACCTGGAGGATGGTTTTGACGACCTCTGACTGCAGCAGGATTTCGAGGCCGGTCGTGAACTGCGGCAGGATTGTTGTCGCGACAGGCACGCGTTCGGGCTTTCCATCGCTCAGGTGTGTTGCCGCGTCGCGGGAGCCCTGCAGGTTCTCGGGACCGGACAGGAACCGGACCGTCCGCAGTTCATAGTCCGGTGGGACGGCGGACTCCTCGTTGCCTTTGAGGATGTTGCGAATCTGGACACTGTCCAGCTGGATCTCGCCAAATGTCCAGTCAACCCATGCTCCTCCGCCAGGTCGCGGCGTCGCATTGATCGCCCGGTGCAGGCGGCCAGCGTCCTCGGCAGCCACCGAAATCTGTTCAACCGAGCCAAGAAACGCGGCTGTGTGCTGGTAATATTCGACCGCCTGTTTGCGGGCTTCATCCCGGAACACTTCGCCGCGGTTCTGCTGCAGGGTCAGGACGGTGTCGCTGTTATTGATTGCGAACGCTGTTGCCAGGGCCCAGCAACGGCGACGTGATGCCGGCGCCGGGTCGTCACATTCCGGTCGGTCAAGAATAAACTGGACCAGGTCAATCAAGGGAAACTCGAAATCCATGGCCAGCACCAGGGCCATTCCCGATGCAGCCGAATGAAGGATGCTTTGCAGCAAGTCAAAGTCCGATTTGTGCATTTCGCCGGTAATAACGACAACAGGCACTTCCTCAAGCGTCAGCAGGAATTCCGGAATGTCGATGGCAAATTCCGGCAGCCCGGCCGTTACGGCATCGAATTTCTCGATGACGGTTTGCAGGCGTTCCCAGTCATCGACCAGCTGGTTGTAGAGGGCGCGGTTGAGAATGGTGTTCCCGGCCAGCGACTGGGCGATCTTCAGCCCGCCGGCGCCCGGTGCCGCATCTGATTCGTCCTCGATGATCCGCGCGATTTCGACCACCGTCTCGCCGACGCCGCGGACCCAGATGCCCAGTTCGGCCAGGGCCGTTCCGGCAACTTTTTCGGCTGTCTCGCGCTCGTTGTCCGGCAGCAATTCTGCGTAATGGTCGCGGGCACACTCATAACGGGCCAGTGCCAGGCACGATTTTGCGTCTTCAATCGCCTGCTGGTTAGCGGTCAGGGTGACGCTGGAATCGGTACAGGACAAGGCCATCAGCAGCGTGACTGCCATCGCGGATGTGCGCCAAATGATGCGGGTGGTGGCCATAAATCGCCTCCGAAGTCTTGATTTTGTGCCTGGAACCAGACTACCATTGAATCGTGGCTCTGTTCAGACCGATTATGCCCATGCGATCGGCGGTTGTTGTCGCCATTCTGGCCGCGTGCTGGGCCGTAACACCTGGCTGCGGCACGGCCCAGCCAGGTGTTCTGCCAGCGGGCCTTTATGATGTCGACGTGACAACGGTCGAGAACGGCTGCGAGCTGTATGCTGCCCGAACCACCAGTGTCTACGAGGTGTCGTCACTGGGCGGCAATCGGTACCAGATCGTGTCGCGCAATACCGCTGTCCCACGACCAGTGACCTGGCGGGGAGCGTTTCGCGGCCAGGTCTTTGCGGCGACGATGGAAACCCGGTTGACCGATCCGGTACCGGTGCGGTCAACCGGTCACCTGGAATTGCGGTCCGAGGACGACGCAATCAGCGGTTGGTCAAAGGTCGAAGTCCAGGTGCTGGAACTGGAACCGTGTCGGGATCGGCTGAATATTGCCGGTAGGTATCGACCGGGCTCAGTTACGCTGGTATCAGGCGACTGACGCCAGGTCGGCATCGCCACCAAGGTGGCGGGCCAGGTCGGTCAATGCGGCACGGACCGATTCCACATCCGGTGCCCGGACCAGTTGTTCGCGCAGTCGCCGGGTATCGGGCATGCCCTTCAGATACCAGGAAAAATGTTTGCGCATCATGTTCAGGCCGCGCACGTCGCCGCGCTCGACCACTTCCATGTCCAGGTGTTCGATACAGGTGTTGATTCGTTGCCGGTAATCGGGGCGCGGCGGTGCCGGATCACCAGCCAGTGCTGCATTCAGTTCGGCAAAGATCCAGGGATTTCCCAGGGCTGCCCGACCGATCATAACCGCATCGCAGCCGGTTTGCTCAAACATTCGCAACATACTGTCTCGATCGGTAACATCGCCGTTGCCGATAACAGGAATGGTTACGACCTGTTTCAGCCGACCGATCAGTTCCCAGCGAGGGGGATCAGCGTATTTGCCCTCGGACGTACGCGGGTGCAGGGTGACCGCCCGGACGCCGCATGATTCAATGATCGGTCCTGCCTGTTCGACAACGACGTGGTCCCAGTCAACCCCGGCCCGCATTTTGACGGTGACCGGAATATCCGCCGCCGCTTCGACGACGGCGCTGGTGATTTCGCGCATCAGTCCCAGGTCGCAGAGCGCTGCAGAACCCGCCCCGCGTTTCGTAACTTTGGGCACGGGACAGCCGTAATTGATATCGAGGATGTCCGGCTGCAGGCGTTTGCACAGTGCCTGTGCGGCGGCGGCCATTACATCGGGGTCACTGCCAAAGATCTGGACACCAACCGGGCGTTCCGGCTGTTCAAAGCGCACGCGCTCCCAGCTTTTCCGTGCTTCGCGGATGACCCCGTCGGCCGAGACAAATTCACAGAACACCAGCGCCGCGCCATGGCGGCGGCAGAGGACACGGAACGGATAGTCCGTAACGCCTGCCATCGGTGCCAGCCACAGCGGGCTGTCAATCTGGATATTGCCGATCTGGATCATGGATTTGTGGGGTTCTTGCGAAATAGGGCCGCTGTTTTCAGTTTGCCACAAGGTGCGCCTGAAGGATCGGTCCGAGGTTTGCCGTGGTAGAGTAACGCCGATTCGGACCAGGGACGGGCGTTTCGTTCGGGACAATCCACCCAGGGGGTATTGGCGTGAATACAGTTATTTCAGTTTTCCTGGCGTTTACAGTCAACGCTGCAGCTGTCGATCCGGCCGCGCCGCAGTCGGCAGCGGCTGCGGGGTCGGTGACGATGACCCAGGTCCATCCACTGGTGTTCGGGCTGGACCTCGACGTGTCGACGCTGGGCCAGCAGGATGCGGGTCGGTTGTTCGAAGCAGGGGACTGGCTGGCGTCCTGGTCGCTGATGGCGGACCGCGCGCCGGTTGAAGGCACATCGGCCGATTTCCTGGCGGCAAAACGCAAGGCGAAAGCAATCTTTGCCCATCTGCGCGGGCGGCAACCCGGCGATGCCGCGATCCTGGCCCAATTAGCGGGGGTCAATTACGGCATCGGGGAACTGCTGCCCGAAGATGCCAAGGACGAACGCATGGCGCTGTACGAGGAAATGGTTGAGGTCGCCGAGTATTGCGTCGAGCAGGTTGATCCCGATGATGCCCAGTGCCTGCACGAATGGGCGGTGGGGATCGGCCGGGCAGCGACGACCCGCGGCGTCCTGGCATCGCTGTTCTCGGCCAAGGATGTTGAAAAGACCTGGCTGCGGGCTCTGGATCTGCAACCGGCTGACCGGTCGTTGGCCGGGGATCCGTTGATCAATGACATCCGCTACGGGCTGGGGGTTTATTACCGCATTGTTCCGGACAACTGGCTGGTCCGGTTGCTGGCCGGCACCCGCGGCGACAAGTCAAAGTCCGTCAAATATTTCAGCGACGCGGCGGCGGACACGCCCAATCGCCTGGAGTTGCAAAAGGAACTGGCGGTGGCGTTGCTGTGTTACGGCGATGACGAGGATGACGACGCTTCGATCCAGAAGGGCCGTTCAATCCTGGAACAGATCATTGCCGGCGAATTCGACAAGACTGACCTGCGGGCAACAGACGAAATCGACAAAGTCCACGCCCAGGTCCTGCTGGACAGCAAGCCCAGTCGCGCCTGCGGCTACAGCCGCGACGGGTTCCAGGATGTCAGCGACGAGTCGGTCGAGAAATTGAAGGCCGAGTAGGCAATTGTTCCTGACGGACGCTGCGACCGCTTTTCGAACCTTTCTGTTCATTGTTGCTGTTGGTGCACTGGGTGTGGCCTTTGCAGGGCAGGAAAACGTGCAACGGCTTACAATTGTTGCCGATGAATGGTGTCCCTACAACTGCGATCCGACCAGCGAACGTCCGGGGTACATTGTCGAACTGGCGACCGCGGTTTTTGCTGATGCCGGATATCAGGTCCAGTACATAACGGAACCATGGTCACGGGCAATCGTTGATACGGAATCAGGAGAATTTGACGGACTGATTGGCGGCGGACGAACGGAAGTACCAAATTTTGTGTTCCCCGAGGTGGAGCAGGGTGTTGCGCGCCACGCCCTGTTTACCTTGACGGACACCACGTGGATCTATTCGGGCCCGGAAAGCCTGGAAGGTGTTTCACTGGGCGTGATTGCCAGCTACTCCTACGGTACGTTCAATGAACGGTATATTCTGCCGCAATTGGCCGCTGGTAACCCGCATATTCAGGTTGTGGGCGGCGACAAAGGGCTGGAACTGAACCTGCGCAAACTTGCGGAAGGACGAATCCAGTCCGTGGCTGAGGACAGCCATGTGTTCTGGTGGCGCAGCCTGGACTCGCCGGACGACAAGTTGAAGTATCGGGAGGCCGGAGTCCTGGATTATGAGAAGGTCTATATTGCATTTTCGCCGGCGAACAAGCATTCGGCCGAACTGGCCCGCGTGCTGTCCAACGGGACCATGGCATTGCGCCGATCCGGCGAACTTCAGAAGATCCTGGCGCGATACGGCATGCACGACTGGATCAACGGACGCGTTGAGCAATCAAAGTCGGATTAGTTACCCCCCACAGGCATTATTCCGTGCTCGAGCACGGGTCCTTAGAGCCGTTGTGAAACAATTCAATACTTGCGACCGAGCCGTACGTTAATTCGGCACGGGCAAGGAGGGAATTGTAGTCCGTTGAACCTTCGTCGTCGCCATCTTTGTTGGGTGTTCGTGGAATTCCCGGACATTGTTCCCAGACTTCATACCGCCATTCGAGTTCGTTCGTCGAGACTCGTGGTTTGGGAACGAACAGCCTGGCAAGCTGTTCCTGTGGTAGCCCCAGCCCGAATCCGCCGTCTGTTTCCGGCGGTATTTTTGCCGACGATGTGTGCGTGCAATCGGCATCGATGCTGTTCTTATCGAATGTGATCCGGATACGCATTAGTCGCCGGTATTCCGGGGTGGCGGACGGAGTGAATACTGCCAATAGCCAGAACTCAGGCTTGCCGGAGATGTGAACGCAGACCGATCGAGGCTGCCTGGTGTCAAATGTCTCCAGCGGGAGTTTAATACCCAACGCCGAGTTCAGGTCCGCGATCGTACTTTTGCCCATTTGCAGGCCGGCGAAACGGATATGCTCCGTGGGGAAACGTTCGACATAGGTCCGGTCAAACAATCTATTTACGTCGTCTGGTTTCATTCCAGGCATTTTGAAACCCGTTGTTCCAAGCCCGGGTGGTTGAAGTCTGCGCATCATTGCTCGATGCCGTTCATTTAGCTCTTCAATCGGCGTTGGGGTCGGGAGGGTTGATCCCGGGTCGGTACTTTGTTCCTGGCAAAACGCCGACGGGGCCGCGCAGACTGCAATTAGCAGAAAAACGAAGCATTTCCGACTCAGCGTAACAAACAGAATGCCAGCCAGGGACCGGCCACGTGAGTGCCGACGGATGCAGAGGAGGGCCTCAAAAATCATCGCTGGCGGGTGGTTCCCGTGTTTAATACCAGGTCGCGTCAATAAACTGGACGTCCAGCGTGATCGTCGCCTGGTCGTCGTCCCGCAACTGGTCCCGGAAACGGATCGTGCCCGACAGGCTGACGCTGCCAAAGTCATCTTCGTCGTTCTTGTACTGCCAGTCATCCAGCGTCAGGTTCACCTGCTTCAGTTCGTCAAAATCAATGTCGCCGTCCAGGCTGCTGAACAGGTCCAGTTCGGCATCTTCGCCGTCCTCGCCACATTCAAATCCCAGGTTCCACGTCAACAGTTGCGCCATTGTTACCTGTGTTGGCGCGTCGATCGGAGGGTCTTCATTGTGTTCCAGGGCAAACGACGCCGTCAGCTTGAACTCGTCGGCAGCATCGATCGTGAACGTCAGCGTGGATCGGGTTCCCGACGCTGAACCTGTCCGGTCGTAGACCAGCGAGCCATCGACACCGACGACATCGGCAACATTAATATCCGCCTCGCAATCGACGCTGCTGCTGTTGACGCTGCCGACCTCGTACGCGACTGTTCCCCCGACACCGGGACCGGAAAACGCACTGCTTCCTGATACGCCAATGACCGGTGTGAAAATCCCCGACGCGTCGGTCTGCAGTTCCAGGACATCATATTCTTCGAATGCGCGGTATTCCTGGACATGGACCAGGCCAGGCTGGCCACCGGCAAGCGACTGCCGGGCCGCCACGACCTCGGTTAAAAAGAAGATGCCCGGATTGTCCGGATCGTACGGAATCGTCAATTTGCCGTTGTCCCGGAGCACGATCGGCTCGCCAGTGTCCGGATCACTGATTTCCAGCCGAACCGACGGACCGACTGTCGTGACCAGGGTCGCTGGCAGGGCGGCATCATCGACAACCGCCAGGCCCAATGCGACCTCCTGAATGCCATCGGGCAGCGCGCCCGCCGGGATAACAAAACTGGCACCGTAGATCGCACTTTTGGGATCGTTGATCGCAACCTGGCCTTGCTGGCCACGGGTGGCGACTTCCAGCTCGCCCTGTGCCTGTTCAAGTTGATCGCGCAGTTTTTCCAGTTCGGACAGCTGGCACGATGACAGCGCGACGACACCTGCAGCCAGAAATACGATGGACTTGGATTTCATAGTCTGCCCCCTGTTGCGTCCACTATAGCACCGGAATGTCCGGGGACAAAGCAACTCCGACCGTGGTCAACCGTCCAGGTCGGGGATTCGGATCGGCGCCGGCGGAAGCTGACGGACAGGGTCCAGGACAGACCGCGTAAACGATACACGGGTTATCTGCCCCTGGGAATACCGTTCGAACTCGTCCAGGGGACCGTACAGGTGGACGGCGACCAGGTATGGGTCCGATGTCCTCAGTTCCGCTGCCGCACGGTGCACCCGGTCGCTTTCGCGTTCGATCCAGTCGGCCTGTTCAGTCAAGGTGTCAGAGCCGTTATCGTCGTGGGACCTGTGGCTGGGGATCAGCTGGATCTGCGGCGCCAGGCCTGCCAAAGTGCGGCACGACGCAATCGCGTCCGGTGCCGATGCCTCCTGCCAGATCACCAGCGGCTTCCGCCTGGCAAACAGGTCGCCGGACAGCACGCGGACGACATCGCGGTCACGAATGATGAAGCCGCAATGAAACGGGCAGTGGCCCGGGGTTTCGATGGACTCGATCGACACCGTATCTTCAACAAACTCGGTGCCGGCATCGTAGGCTTCGATATCCGGGCAGGCTTCGGCCGGTCCCCAGAAGTACTGTCGATAGGGACTAATGGGTTGCTCGCTGGTAACGAACTCGACCAGGGGTCGGGGACAGAAAACGGGGATCTCTCCGAATCGGCGACGAATCGGCATCAGTCCGGCGACGTGGTCTTCGTGGTGGTGGGTCAGGACAATGCGGCGAGGCGGCGAATCGGCCAGTTCGGCCAGCAGCATGTCAATGGTGAAATGACTGCCGGTATCGATCAGCGTGTCGCCGATCCGGAATACGTTGACCACTGCGGGAATGCGAATTCCCTGATGCTGGACGGTCAGTTCGATTTTTTCAATCGGTCCCAACTGAATCCGGCGAACCTGTGTGCGTTCGATCGGAGTCGGGCGGGTCAACGGTTCTCGGGCAGGCATAGGTGGCTGGCGCGTCGCACTAGGGCAGGGTTGGGAACTGCTACAATATACCCCACCGTGTCGTTATTGACACGCGAGTCAACTTTTTCAGTCCTCGAAATCCAGAGCCAAAAGGAGCAGCGATTGTGGCAGATTTGAACGGAAAAACCTTGTTTATTACAGGTGCAAGTCGTGGGATCGGCAAGGCGATCGC
>JBFJWU010000130.1:0-8846 GCA_041623475.1 bacterium
CCCGGGTGGGGGTCGGCGTGAAAGTAGCCGCCGCTGAATGCCTGGTGAAAAAACGCGCGGATCATCATCTGTGCCAGGTTCCGGCGATCAACGCCCCATTCGTCCAGCTTCTTGATGTCATTGACGTTGGTACCGTCGATGTATTCCAGGGTCAGGACCCGTCGGCTGCTGAAGCGACGATGGACCCGGGGGACTCCGACACCAATTGTCGACAGCTCGCGGCCGATGGATTCGGTTGCGTCTGCCTCGTGGACAAAATCCAGTTCTTTCAGCAGCGGCTCTTCAGACTGGCGGTAGACCTCCAGCAAATCGATTTTGTCGACCAGCGGGTTGAGGACCCGCAACGACAGGCGCAGCAGCCACAGATCGATGGCGACGCTGCGTTCCAGGCCCGGGTGCAGGACTTTGACGACGACATCCTCGCCAGTCTGCAGGCGGGCACGGTGCACCTGGCCCATGGATGCCGCCGCAATTGGGACCCGGTCGAACTCGGCGAACAGGTCCAGCGGACCGACGCCAAACTCACTCTGGATGACGGCAGCCACCAGCGGATACTCGGTCGGTGTGACCTGGTCCCGCATCAACTTCATTTCCTCGATGAATTCCATTGGCAGGATGTGTGCCTGCATGCTGGCCAGTTGCCCGACCTTGACATTGGCACCTTTCAAATGGCAGGCCATTTTTCGAAATCGGCGGGCGTGGGCGACATGAATTGCGGTCATTTTTGATTCGGGGATCGGCCATTGCAGAATATTCCGTCGTACCCAGATCCAGCCGTATGACAGCAGCATCCGCCACTGGACATACCCAGCCAGCAGGAGATGCCGGACACTGTCCCGGAACGCCCGTTTGCGCAGCGCGCCAGCATATTTCTGGTCAATTTCAGCCAGTCGCCCGGACAGTGTCTGGACAAATTTCCACAAGACCTTGCGGGCGATCTCGGGTTGTGTTTCCAGTAACTGGCGAAAATCATCACGACTGATCAGCAGGCAGCTGGTCTCACCCGCAGCCCGAATCGAAGCCGACGTCGGCGCTTCCCGGACCAGGCTCATTTCGCCAAAGTGTTCGCCCTGCTGCAAGCGGCTGATCAACGTGTGTTTCTGTCCCCCAGTGGCTTTGAGGACGTCAGCGGCACCGCGTTCGATAATAAACAAGCCCGGTCCGCGAACCCCCTCTTGAAGAATGATCTCGCCATCGGCCCACGCCTGGCGTTTGGCCAGCCAGGACACTTTTTCCAGTTCCTGTTCGCTCAGCTCGGCAAAAATATCCAGGCTTTGCAGTTGTTCCGTCTCAGACACATGTGCTCCAGTTCTTGGGGATGCTGATTCTATTCAATCAGGAACGATCACTCGGTACAAGATCCGGCCGTATCAGGGCTAAACTGACATTGAGCTCGATCAAAAGAAAAACGAGGCAGTGCGTCCAGGTGATGCGTCGATTCACAGAACTGTTGCTGCGCTACCGGCTTTTGTCGTTGGTCATCCTGCTGGCAATTACAGGCGCTTTCGCGTCGACATTTCCGCGCGCCGTCCTGGCCACGGACCTGGTCAAGCTGTTTTTTGCTGCAGACAGCGAATTTGACGAGTACCTGCAGCAGGTGGCCATGTTTTCCAACGACACCGTGCTGTTTGTCACTTACGACACCACGCAGCCGCTGGCACTTGATGAGCTGGATGCCCTGCAGGCTGTGGTTGACGAGATGTCCGGGTTTGTTTCGGTCCGACGCGTAACCAGCCTGCTGGACGCTGCCAGGTTGCGGGCGGTCGACGGCGGTCTGGAAACCGAGCCATATGTGCAGCTGGCCCGCGACAACCCGGGGCAGGCCGACCAAATCCTGGCTGACATGCTTGCGGATCGTCGCGTCAACCGGGTCCTGTTGTCCGCCGACGGAAAAACAGCGGCGATCATGGTCGAGTCCGATCCGGAGTTTCGCGAGGGTACTGCCGAGGGCGCCGTTGTCCTGATCGACTGGATCCACGAGGCCATGGAGCGGCATGGATTTGCGGCTGACCGGGTGCACCTGGATGGCATGGCCGCGACAGCGGCGGCGATCGTATCGGTCGCCCGGGACAACCTGCTGAAGCTGTTTCCGTTTGTCGTCCTGTGCCTGTTTATTGCCGGCTGGATCCTGTTTCGCCAACTGGTTCCGGTCCTGCTGGCATTGGGCGTCGCCCAGATCGCCGACATCTGGGCAATCGGGATGGCCCTTTTGATAGACCCCAACCTGAACATTATGATTTCGATCGTACCAACGATCATCCTGGTCGTTGCGTTTTCGGATGTCGTTCATCTGTGCAGCGCATACCTTTTGGAACTGGCAGCCGGCAAGGACAAACAACAGGCGATCCTGGACAGTTGCAGCGAGGTCGGGGCCGCCTGTGTTTTCACATCGATTACAACGTTTTTCGGATTTATTGCCATCGCATTCGTACCGACCCCGGTCATGCGCCAGATGGGCATTGTCCTGGGATTCGGCGTAGCGGCGACGCTGCTCATTGCGGTCACGCTTGTTCCGATTGTCCTCAGTTTCCTGCCGCAGCCCAGGTCGCCGGTCAGGGCGGCAGCCGGACATCGTCCGGATCCGATCGGGATGCTGCTGAAAATGATGGAACAGGTTGCAACCGGATATCCGCGCTGGATCGTTGGTTTTTTTGCGATTGTGGTGGCGGTCTCCGTCTATGGCGCGACCCGGCTCAAGATCGATGTCGCCTGGTCGGATATGTTTGAGCCGGATTTTCCGGCGCGGCAGGAAATGGACTATGTTCGCGACCGGTTTGCCGGAACCAGCCTGCTGAGTGTGGTGGTCGACGGGGGAGAGCCTGATTTCTTCCTGGAACCGGACAACATTGAAAAACTGGATGAGTTGACCCAGGTGCTGAAGGCAGACGATCGTGTCGATGACACGCTGGGGCTGCCCGGACTGATGGCCGAGATCCACGACGCAATGAGCCTGGGGACCGCCGCAACGCGCCTGCCGGAAAACCGGCAGCAGGTCGCCCAGTACCTGCTGCTGTTCAGTTTCAACGAAGGCGCAGACCTGGATCGAATCGTGACACCGGATTATGCAGCGACCCAGGTCATGGTGCGTCTGTACGACGACAGTTTTGACGGGATGTACAACGTTGGACAACTGGCCGTTGCCGAGGGGAGAAAGATCCTCGGCCCTGATGTCAGCGTCGATCCCGGGGGAATTGTCTATTTCATGGGCGGGTGGCTGGACAGTTTTGTGCAGGGCCAGAAAAATGGATTCGGTTTTGCCGTGGCGTCGATTACGTTGATGATGATCCTCGGATTGCGCAGTGTCCGGGTCGGTGTGCTGTCGATGGCACCCAACCTGATACCGCTGCTGGTGTTCGGCGGGTACCTGGGACTGACACAGGTGACGACCCTCAGCGATAACTTTACGGCGGCCATGATTGCAATTGGAATTGCCGTCGATGATACCATCCATTTCCTGATGCGGTACCGCCTCGAGTCGCGCCGGTCAGAATCGGATACAGAGGCGATGCATCGGGCGTTTTATTACACGGGTCGTGCGATGGTGATCACGTCAATTATTCTGTTTGTCGGGTTCGCACCGCTGGCGGCCGCTGATATGGTCGCATTTGTGATCCTGGGGTTGGCGGTGCCCTCGACAATCGCAGTTGCACTGTTTGCTGACCTGCTGCTGATTCCGGCGATGGTGCAACTGGGCTGGATCAGCTTCAAAAAGGATGTCGTGCCACTGTTCGAGGATTAAGCCCTAGTTCGCGCCGTGGTCGGTCCGGGGCGGCAGGGGAAAAACGGCGGATACGTTTCTTACCCGCTCGTCATAGCCCGGCCGACTGGCCAGCATTCGGTTATCGATCATCGGCAGGCTGACAAAGACGAACATGATCGTAATCGATGCCGCACCAGCGACGGTCCAAAGCGGTGCGCCGGCACCCATGCCAGCGACAAACAAGCCCCACCAGAATGTGATCTCGCCGAAATAGTTAGGATGGCGGGAATATTTCCACAGTCCTTCGGAAAACGTTTCGCCGGGTTTCTTGCGAGTCAGGGTGTAGACCCGCAGTTGCTTGTCTGCGACCATCTCGTATGCGGCCCCGAACAGGGCGATGGCGGCACCGGTCCAGACCAGGACCGGATTCAACGCCGGGTGCTCCGCGACCAGGTAATACAGCGGTACCGAGCCCAGGAACGTCTGGACGGTCGGGAAAAAGTGAATTCCCAGGAAGCTGACCAGCCAGTACGCACGGCCCGTCTTGTCCTGCAGGTCAACATAGCGCCAGTCTTCGTGGTCCAGGCCGGTCCAGCCTCGTGCCCAGTTGTAGGTCAGGCGAACGCCCCAAAAGACAACCGCAACGGCAACGGCGAACTGGCCGGGCGTAAACGGCCCCGACGCAATCCATGCCCACCAGGCCAGCAGCAGGGGGGGGGCAACGCTCCAGTAGGCGTCATAAAAACTGGAATTACGAAACACAAAACTGAACGCGAAAATTACGCCGGTTGCGGCGGCATCCGCCAACGCTGCGGCGATCAGGGGGTGCTGGCCGCGTGTATGATCCAGGACCACGGCCGCGACTGCGATCGACGCCGCATAGGCGAAACAGATCCAGAAAAACGCGACCCATCGTGAACGCTCTTGCACTTGTTCGCCCATGATTTCCCCCGGTTGCCTGCGACTGGTTGTAGCGGTTGCTAGAACACGTTCTATTTTGCATACTGAACGGCATTCCTGCCAGTGACCGTCATTGAGCGTGACCGGTCGCACGCTGGCCATCTGATCTCGCCCAAATGCGAATCACCCCTAACTGGAGGTCCATAATGGGCAATTCGACGATTATCCACGACAACGGCATCGCGGAACTGGTGATGGAACATCCCCCGGTCAACGCACTGACGGTTGCCGGCTGGTTCGAGGTCGCCGACCTGCTGGATCAACTGGGAAACAATCCGGATGTCCGGGTCGTTCTCCTGCGTGCCGAGGGCAAGGGATTCAACGCTGGCGTCGATATCAAGGAAATGCAGAATACCGAGGGGTTCGACGCGCTGCTGGGTGCCAATGCGGGCTGCTACGCGGCATTCAAGGCCGTCTACGAATGCAAGGTCCCGGTAATTGCACTGGTCAACGGGTTCTGCCTGGGCGGCGGGATCGGCCTGGTGGGCAACGCGGACCTGGTTATTGCCTCGGACGATGCGATATTCGGCCTGCCCGAGGTCAAACAGGGTGCCCTGGGCGCGGCAACGCACCTGGCCCGACTGGTGCCCCAGCAACGCATGCGGCAAATGGTTTACACCGCCGAGAACGCCACAGCCCAGGAACTGCTGGGCTATGGCTCGATCCTCCAGGTCGTCAAGCGCGACGAATTGCTGCAGGCCGGTATGGCGGTCGCCGAAAAGATCATTCCGTTCTCTAACACTGTCATCCGCGCCGCCAAGCAATCCCTGAACGGCATCGATCCGGTTGATGTCAACAAAAGCTACCGCTTCGAACAGGGTTTCACATTTGAACTCAACCTCAGCGGTGTCTCTGACGAAGCGCGGGACGCGTTTGTAGAGAAACGGGACGCAAAATACGACAAGTAGTGGGTGCCAGGGAGCCAGATTAGAAGAATTCGCCACAGAGGCACAGAGATATTCTATGAAAGAATGCCCCCCGGAATTGAGTGAATCTGTGATTGGTGCGGCGATCGAGGTCCACAAGGAACTTGGTGCAGGTTTGCTGGAGTCGGTTTATGAGAAGGCTCTCGAAGTTGAGCTGTCTAATCTTGGACTAGGGTGCCGATTGCAGGTCGAGGTTCCAGCAAAGTACAAGGGCCGGGATCTTGGGCTAGCGTTTCGAGCAGACATTGTCGTTGAAGGATGTCTGGTTCTGGAACTGAAATCTATTGCACAAACTCCCGACATTGCGACTGCGCAATTGATCAGTTATTTGAAACTATTGAAGATCAGGCGAGGCTTGATCCTGAACTTTGGCCAAACTCGTCTAGTAGATGGAATAAAACGAATATCAATCTGAATCTTCTAAAACTCTGTGCCTCTGTGGCCAAAATTTTTTCCGGGAGTAACTAAATGTCTTTTTGTGAAAATCGAGTTGTAATCATTACTGGTGCGGGCCATGGGATTGGGCGGGCGCATGCGTTGGCTTTTGCGGCTGCCGGGGCCAAGGTGGTTGTCAATGACCTGGGAACCAGCGGGGCGGGCGAGGGCGCGTCGGCCGGACCGGCCCAGCAGGTTGTTGATGAGATCACGGCGATGGGCGGCCAGGCGTTTGCCAATACCGATGATGTCACCGATTTTGACGCCATGGGTGCGCTGGTCCAGCTGACGATCGAGACGTTCGGTGGCCTGGATGTGGTGGTGAACAACGCCGGGTTCCTGCGGGACCGGATGTTTGTCAGCCTCAGCGAGGCCGAATGGGATGCGGTGATCAAGGTCCACCTGAAGGGTCATTTCTGCCTCAGTCGCCATGCTGCCGCTTACTGGCGGGAGCAGTCCAAGGCCGGCAACCCGGTGGACGCACGGATTATTAATACCAGTTCCGGCGCCGGTATCCTGGGCAGTGTCGGCCAGTCGACCTATTCGGCGGCCAAGGGCGGCATCGCGTCGCTGACGCTGGTCCAGGCCGCGGAAATGGGGCGGTACGGCGTGACCGCCAACGCGATTGCGCCGGCGGCGCGGACGCGGATGACCGAAGAAGTGTTCAAGGACATGATGGCCGCACCCGACGACGGCTTTGACGAGATGGACCCGGCCAACATATCGCCCCTGGTCGTCTGGCTGGGCAGCGCCGATTCCGGTGATGTGACCGGTCGGGTATTCGAAAATGCTGGCGGCTGGATCAGTGTTGCCGATGGCTATCACCACGGTGACAAACACGATGAAGGTCGACAACTGGATCCTGCCGAAATCGGCACAATTGTCCGCAAATTGATTGCCGAAGGGCCCAGGCCAACACCTGCGTATGGCGCATGAGTAATTACTCATAAATAATTGAAATAAAACAGACTTAAGCCCCATAGATGACTGCCCAGATGTTTCTGCCAGTGACGATCGGCCTGATTATGCTGTCGATGGGGCTGGGCCTGGTGCCCGACGACTTTCGCCGGATCGTGACGCAGCCACGGGCCGTGGTTGTGGGACTGCTGGGCCAGTTGGTCCTGTTGCCGATGTGTGGTTTTGCGATTGCCATCGGGTTGGACCTGGCGCCAGCGATGGCGGTGGGGCTGGTGGTGTTGGCTGCATGTCCCGGCGGGGCCCATTCAAACCTGTTTACCAACCTGGGGCGCGGCGATACGGCGCTGTCAGTAACCCTGACCGCGATCAGTGGAGTCGTGACCGTCGTGTCGATTCCATTGCTGGTCGGGCTGGCATCGGGTGTGTTCCTGGGTGACCAGGCGGCGGTGGCGTTGCCGGTTGGCCAGACGATCGGACAACTGGTGCTGGTGGTACTTGTACCGCTGGCTGTTGGCATGATCCTGCGTGGTCGCTGGCCCGGCAGGGCGGGGATGCTGGAAAAATGGGCCAAAGGGCTGGCGGTGGCATTGCTGGCGATTATTGTCGTTGGCGCGGTTGCCCGTCAGTCCGGATTGGTACTGGAGCACGCCCGGAACGTCGGCGTGCCGGTTCTGTTGCTGAATGCCGGTACGATGTTGGCTGGTTTTGCGCTGGCGCGGCTGGTGTCGTTGCCGCCGGGGCAGGTGCTGGCCATCGTGCTTGAGATCGGTGTGCAGAACTCGGCGCTGGCTGTAGCGATCACACTGGGCCTGTTGAACAGCCTGGAAATGGCGGTTCCGGCGATTGTCTACAGCCTGCTGGTTTATGTTACGGCCGGGATGGTCGTTGTCATCGGACGGTGGTGGTTGCCGCCACAAACAAAGGAAGGAATTGCGTGAAAGACTGGTTGCTGGATCCGGAATTCTTCGACAACGTCCTGCTGGTACTGTCGATCATGATCCCCGTGATGTTTTTTGCCGAAAAGTGGATCAAGGCACCGATGGGCAAGCTGTCCCGCGACGGCTGGGGGCCGACAGTCAATCCGCAGGTGGGCTGGATCATCATGGAGATCGCCACGATCGTCGTGTTTTTCCCCGTCTTTTTCCTGGGCGAGCGGGCTTTGCAGCCGGTGCCGTTGTTTTTTGCCGTACTGTGGGGGCTGCAGTATTTTGACCGGACGTTGATCTATCCGTTTCGGCTGAACCCCAATTCGGCTCGCCTGGTGCTGTTCGTGCCGCTCAACGGATTCTTGTTCCAGTGCGTAAATTCTTACCTGAATGCGGCCTGGATTACCCAGTTTGGTCCTGATTACGGCAGCGGCTGGTGGACGGACCCCCGGTTTATTATCGGCGCGGTCGTGTTCCTGGCCGGATACCGGATCAACCGGCAAAGCGATGATATCCTGCGCAACCTGCGCAAACCAGGTGAAACCGGGTACAAGATTCCGCAGGGGGGCATGTTCAAATACGTGTCCTGCGCCCATTATTTTGGCGAAATCATCATGTGGTTTGGCTGGGCGTTGGCCACCTGGTCGCCGCCGGGGCTGGCGTTTGCGATCTTTACCGCCGCCAACATCGGCACCCGAGCCTGGAACCAGCACAAGTGGTACCACGAAAAGTTTCCCGACTATCCTGCTGAACGCAAGGCTGTGATTCCGTTTGTGATTTAGCAGCGGGGGTCGACGAATGATCTCGTTGTATTTGAACGCTGTGTGGGATCTTGTCGCCAGGATGCCTCCGGCGGGTCGCTTTTTGCTCGTCCAAAAAGCTCCGCAAAAAGGAGCGCCTCGCTGGGGCGGTACGGGAAAAACTCGCTACCGCTCAAACAGTTCCCCGTGGCTCAACGGGCAGGTGCGGGGCCGAACGGTC
>JBFJWU010000131.1:0-8715 GCA_041623475.1 bacterium
CATCATTGGCACCCCAGCACAGCAGCTGCCCATCGGTCCGGACCCCGCACGTGTGGTCCGTCCCGGCATCAATCGCTCGCCACAGGTTGGCCCCTGTAACCAAAGACGGTACCCAGGTCGAGGCGGTTGTTCCGTCGCCCAACTGCCCCCTGTCGTTGTTGCCCCAGCACCAGGCGCTGGCGTCGCCACTGACCGCGCAGGCATGCGCCGGGCCAACCGTCACGGTTACCCAGTCCGAGAAATCGCCCACGGTCGTTGGAATGGTGACCTGCGATTGGACCGTATCTGTTCCAGCCTGACCGGAATCGTTGTTGCCCATGCATCGAACCGTGCCGTCGGTCCGTATGGCGCAGGTTGTGGTGCCCCCGGCATCCAGCGCACTGCCGCCGGTTTGCCAGTCCATCAGTCCAAGTTGCTCACTGATTGGATTCGAACCGCCCCCGGAAATATTGCCATCGCCAAACTGACCATCCTGTTGCAACCCCCAGCTCCATAACGATCCATCCGCACTGATTGCAACGGAGTATCGTTCTGCAGCGGCCAGCGCCGTCCAACTGCCGGGCCATGGCCCTGTGATCGGCACAGCACTGCGTGCTGGCTGGGATTGTCCCAACTGTCCAAAAGAATTATTGCCCCAGCAGTAAGTGTTTGCACTGCTATCCAGCGCGCATCCATGGTCCTCGCCTGCGCGAACCGCCGACACAGGCTGGCCGAAGCCCACGGTCCCGGGTCGAGTCAGTGAGTGGGAATACCCAATCCCCAGTCCGCCATCCTGATTCGTCCCCCAGCACGCCACTTGTTCCGGTCCGCGCACACCACAGGACCGGTTGCCACCGACGCTGACTTTGTTCCAGTCTGAGCCGACTGCCACCTGCAATGGCGCGACAGTTGCGGCAGGCACGCCGGCCTGTCCCTGGGCCAATTCACCAAATACGTCAGTTCCCCAGCACCACAGCGTCCCCGACTGTCGCGTTCCACAGGTATGGGTCACACCGGCGCCGACCGACTGCCAGTCACTGAATCCATTAACTTCCATAACCGGCAACTCGCGACTGGTCGCGGTCCCGTCACCCAGCATGCCCGCCGTGTTCCAGCCCCAGCACCACAATTGGCCAGCCTGATCGATGGCGCACGCGTGATGCCAGCCAACATCAATGGACCGGAACGACTGCGGCCCTTCAATCACGGCGACCGGTACCGTACTGCAGGAGCTGCCGCCATCGCACGTCTCAGGCCCGGCAAATACGCCACTTCCCAGGTTTCCCGCGTGGTTCCGCCCCCAGCACCATGTTCCGCTCATTGAAACTGCACACGAGTAGCTGTCGCCGGATCCAATGTCCAGCCAGCGTCCCGGGATCGTCAGCGGCATCGCATGCGCAGCCGTGTCGGTGGTGCCCTGTCCCAGTTGCCCGTGGGCATTGGCTCCCCAGCAATACAGCGAATGGTCAACGGCAATCGCGCAGGTGTGATCGATCCCGACGGCAACGTCACGCCACTGGCTGGGGCCGCCAGTCACCGTTGCCGGCTGTGTCAGCGCTGCGACTGCGGTCCCCTGTCCGGCCATGCCCTGCCCATTGGACCCCCAGCACAACAGCGTCAGGCTGTCATCAATCGCACAACTGGTGCTGCCGTTAGCGCTGACATGCAGCCAACTGGCTGCGGCGCCCGATACCTGCGTTGGCACGCTGGCCCCCAACGAGGCCCCGGTACCCAGCTGGCCGGTACTGCCCTGCCCCCAGCACGACAGCGTGCCCGTCGAATTCGAAACCGCGCAACTGTGCGAAATCCCCACCGACAACCGCTGCGGCACCTGGATCAACACGGTCATCGTCGCCTGGGCGGACCACGTGACACCATCACTGACCCGGTACGAGAAGCTCCCGTCCTGAATACTGTCAGTGGTTGGCGTAAACAGGAATGAACCCGACATCGAATCAACGATGACCGCAGTGCCGCCTGCCGGCGCACCGGTCAATTCGTAGAACAGGGCATCCCCGTCCGGATCCGACGCTGGCAGCAAATCAGTCACAGCCACGTTGGACAATGTCGCGGAATAACCACCTGTCGCAACGGGCGGATCATCGTCCCCGGTGATTGTGATCGCCACACTGACCGCAGACGCCGCAGTTACACCGTCATTGACGGAGTACCAGAACACATCGCCGCCAGTAAAGTCTGTCGCCGGCAAATAGAAAAAACCACCATCGGTTTCCAGCGTCAAGCTGCCCTGGGCAGGTCCGGTGACCAGTGTCGCCATCAATGTGTCGCCGTCAATGTCGATGTCATTGGCGACAACGCCTGGTCCTGCGACCGCCAACCACGTATCTTCAGCACCGGCGTAGGAATCTGCGACGCCCACCGGTGGATCATTTGTATTGATAACATTGATCGACACGGTCCCCAGGTTCGACGACGCGGCACCGTCTGTTGCTTGGACACGAACAATATCCATCCCCGTAAAATCCGCGTCCGGCGAATAGGTCAGTTCGCCAGTCAGGGCGTCGATGACGGCCAGGCCGTTGGTCGGGGCACCGCCCCCCGGGATAAAAAACGTAATTGCGTCGCCGTCCACGTCCGTGCCGGTCACGGTCCCGGTCACGGTCCCTTCTTCCAGGACATTAATGGCCAGGTCGTCGACGGTCGGGGGATCATTAACTGGCGTGACCGTGAAATCCAGGCCCACTGGTAACGAAGCTGACGTGCCGGTTTCGGCAAAAACAATCAGCCGATCAGGTCCGAAAAAATTTGAGTCCGGCCGGTACCGATACGTACGCTCGACCTGGTCTGTTGCACCCGACGCGCCAGCATCGACGACACTGATTGCACCGCCGCGCGGCAGCCGCTCGAATCGCAACTTGACCAGGCTGCCGTCGGTCACCGGATCAATCGCTACAGTCAGCAGGAAATCCAGGGTGCCGTCCTCGGCCAGCGTGCCGCCCGTCCCGGTGATCGTCAGGCCATATTCAATGCCGGACGACCCACCCGATCCATCAACGGTATCGGTAACGGTCGAAACAACTTCCGTTATTGACGTCGGGCCCGTCGCCGGGTCGCCGCCCTCGAAACCGGGTCCACGCACGCAGCCCACCAGCACCGCCAGCGCGGCCCCGACCAACAATCGCGCCGACTGCGCGCGGTATCCCGGATAACCCATTCCCATAAAACACCATTCTACTTGGTCCCCCTAAACCCACCTGCGCAAAAGCCTTTGCCAGCCTGCCGCCGGGTCGGTAAACTTTATGCGTTGCGCCGGACAATTCTGCGCCGGCAAGCTGCCATACATTTGAATCAATGGTTATCTCGTGGAGGGAAATCCAATGCGCATGAACTCAGCCGCTCGCAAACAGCAGTCTGGCCAGGGGATGTTGGAGTACATCCTGATCGTCGTCTTTGTCGCCGTCGCCGGGATTGTCATCTGGCGTACGTTTGGACAGACGGTCAAGGAAACAGTGACCGAGTCCAACAAGGTCATAGGCGAAGAAACATCTGAAATCCTGAATCAGGCCCAAGAAGACGCCGACAAATCTCGGTAGCCGGGACGAGAACAATCGACATCCGATCACCAAGATTCGGCCGACTGTTCAAATCCGAAAAACGCCCCGAACGCCAACAAGCTCTACTGAAACGGGCGACATCGCAGTCTGGCCAGGTTTTCCTGGAAACAGCAGTTATTCTGCCGATCTTCCTGTTCGTCGTAATGGGACTGGTCCAGCTGCTGCTGTTAACGCACGCGATAGTCCGGCTGGAGGCCGCCGCCGATTTTGCCGCCCGGTCCTACCTGGTCCACGCCAGGCAGACATCGGTTCGCATCGATGTCCGGGGATCCTTGCGCGCTCATGAATCGGCAGCGATGTTGCTGGCGCCAGCCAGTCCGACAGCTACAGGTGCCGCTCGCAGTATCGCTGGGCAGTTCCTCGAATGGGGCGGCGACCGCGTCGGTTTCGGTGGCCGTGCGGCCAACGTTATCGACCGAGCCGTGTCCGGTGCCGTCAATTCGATGGACCGCGTGCCGGTAGCCGGCGACCTGTTCATCGGCCTCGACAAGTTTATCTATGCGTACGACTATTCCACTATTGGCGTCTGCCACCTTGCAAAACCAGATGGCGATCAGAACGACTGGACCGACACCGCGCTCCGGATGACAGTGTCGTTCAGCTACCCGCTGTTGGTGCCGGTTGTCGGTCCAATGCTTGCCGACGGGACAAAGGCACCCGGGTCAATGGCGGGATTTCGCAGCAGCCATATCGCGTCGGGCCTGAACACGTTAACAGGGACCAACTTGTCCGATGCCATCCAGAGCCTCGCCGACATTGCCCACCCGATATTTGCGGCATTCCCGAAACGCCAATTGCGCGCGACCGTTGACTTTCTCTGGCCCCACGCGGACCCGCCGGAACCTCGTCATCAGCACGCCTGCAAGGGTGCAAAAGCGTGAACCACGGACGAGCAAATGGCTCGCTCCAGGGCCCGGCCGTCGTGGCCATCCTGGTCGTTTTTGTGATGATCCAGGTGGTAATCGCCACGGTATCGTCGACCAGCCGGAAGATCCGCAACCAGGCCGCTGTCGACGCCACGGTGTCCAGCGCCGCCAGCGTCCAGGCGCTGGCGCTCGACGTCAACGCGGTGGTTAATGACGCGGTCCTGGCATTGCACGGAATCGAGGCACTCGTCCTGATGGTCGGTGCGATTGATGGCCTGGCCAAGGTGGCATCGACGCGGCAGATGCCCGAAGGCATTCGCACGGTTGGTGAGGCCCTTGACCTGGCAAAGGAGTTGTTCAAGTCGAACCAGGACATCGCGGCGTTTCGCGACGATCTAAACCGGTACATATTCCCCGCCGGTACCTTGCTGACAATGCAGGCCGCCAGCCTGGCGGACCAATCTGGCGCGACAATTCCATACCCCACCGGTCGTGATGATTTTGGAGATCCCGAGCCCCGAGACAATGCAGATTCCGGTGGACCATCCTGCGTGGACAGTATTACCGGCAGTGGACGAGCCGAACTGCCGCAACCCGACACACCTTCGCGCAACCTTCCGCCCGCGGCTCTTGCGATCCAGGCCGTACCGATTGACAGCGCCCATCTGTTGGGTGCAATGCTGTTCAAAATGATACGTGGACCAATTGACGACGGTACGGGACAGGTTTCCAGCAAACTGCAGGAACGACTGGACCTGGACGCGGCAATCCAATCCTGGCTGGGCCGACTCGAAGAACAGGTCGAGGATTCGATCCAGACAGCAATTGACGAAACCATCGGCAAGTTGCCTGATTTCTCCTCACCTTCGGTCGATCGCCAGATCGATTATCTGTGCGATTTGACACCCCAGGTCATTTCCGACATCGATGGAGGCTCGTTTCCGGACCGGACCTGGCAGCGGGAATTATCCCGGTTGCAGCAGGATATCGGCCTGGACGCCGAACTCGGCGATGCCCTGGATGGCAATCGCCTGGAAACAGCGCTCAGCCAGAGCGTCCTTGGATCCCTGGACATTGACCTGGGCAGCGGATCGGTCCTGTCTGCAATGTCGGCGCTGGACGCCGGCAGCGATGCTGTGAATCAGATGAAATCCGGGATTCGACGCCAAATTGCAGCCGTCGCCGGTAACAGTTGGGAAACATTGGCGGCTGACGAGGTCAATTGGCGCCTGGGACAATCCCGGAACTATATCAGCGCCAAGTGGATCCGGGGTGTGGCGATACTGGGTCCGGACCAGCAGGAACGATCAAAGGCCGAAGCCGCGGACATGTTGTGCGGCCGCCTGCGCGGGTTCGGGAAAAGCCTGGCAACGCTGGAACAGGATATTCGCGCGTCGATCGAATCTGCCGTCGCTGCAGCAATCAGTGTTGCGATCAGCAAAGTGACCCTGTTTTCCGAACAGCTCAAGCTCGAAGCTGCGGATGCCGTCGGCGATGCCCAGGCCAGGGCCATGTCCAAAATGGACGAATGGGCCGCGAGGATCATCTGTGCGAGCGTAGGCGACAAAGGACTGAATAACCTGGTTGACGGCGATTTTCCGATGCCGACCGTAATGACGCCGGACTTTTACGACCGTCAGGTCCTGGCAGCTGCGCGGGTCAGTGGCTTCGGGTCCAGAGACATTGGCATTTCAACCGCACAGGCCCAACCTGTTGCCAGTCGCCGGTCACAACAACCGGGGTTTCCGATACTGGTCCCGGGATTCACGACCCGCCTGATTCCCGTGGATTTTCCTGAACGAGTGCCTGAACTGCCGTCCCAGATCAAGGGGTTTGCCCGAGATGCGTTACAGCACTGACCTGGACTCCGGATCTGGCCATTCGGGCCTGGCAATGGTTGAAGGCCTGATTGTCATCCCGATCCTGGCACTGTTATGCCTGGCACTGGTGCACTTCGCCCATCGCGCCCGCATTGCTGTGACACTGGAACGCACCGTCCACCAGGTGACGATGATTCGCGTCCAAAACGGGCCGGAAGGACTCCTCAAAAGGCTGTCTGCGCTGGCCACGCCGAATGGTGGGCAGTGTTCCAGGCGGGGCGCACGACGGCGCAAGGTCGTTTGCGACCTGGGCAACGGGATTCACGTATCCCGCCAGGAAACGATTGGTCACCAGCCGATTACTGCCTGGGTTGAACATCCGGACGGCTCACGCCTGATGCAGCGAACCGGCGCGCGCTACGACATCTGGCCGCAATGACTGGATCGGCACCAAAGACCTGGCTGGTGGCAGTTATCTGCCTGTTAATACCGCCTGCCAACAGTCTGGGCAAATGGAATGACGTCCAGCAATGCAATCAGCCCGGCAACCTGGCCGACCTCAGCGGCGGAGCCAACTACGGGACCTCGTGGATCGATACGTTCATGTGCGGTGCAGACCCGTCCCAAGGCGGCGAGTCGTTCCTGGACTGGTACAAACGTCCTGCGTCTGAACTGATGGCAACGACCAGCAGCATGTACCAGTTGGGGTACCTGAACCTGAACGGACTGCTGGATGGATCGATCGACACGTGGCAGCGACAGGGCACGTCCGGCAACGCCGCCGGTGTACTGGATGACTTGATTGATTCCTACTATCCAGATGAACTGAACATCCCCGAAGACATTGAACTGGGCGGGACCGAATGTGTCGGCCCGCTGGCCGTCGCCTGTACGTATCAGATGGACGATCTGCGGCGGTTCCACACCGGTGGCAGCGGTCACATGGACCGTCAACTGTGCGGTGTCCGTGGAACGACCGACAACCTGGCAAAACAGGGTGCCCGCTACAGCGCTGGCCTGGGCCTGCAAACCATGGGCAAGCTGCGCGACCTGAGTATCCGCCTGTATGCGATCCAAATGGCGGCATTGCAGGCCAGTACCGCCATGCAATGGGACCAGGACGATCCGTTCGCCAACCATGTTCCCGTGATGCGACTGCCCGAGTCAGGGTCGTCAAACACGGCCCGGGTCGTTGACCTGTCCCGGAGCGGCAACGCTGACACGCTGCCACGGATGACACTGAAATTCCAGGACGAATCCTACGTTTTCCGATCCCCCCTGTTGTGGGCCATCAAGCCGGATTCGTTTCGCCGCAAGTTGGAATTAGAGAACCATTGCACGTGGAAGCAGGATTTTGCGGACATCGTTGTTGATGCGTCGGACAAAGAGTGCCAGAGGTTGTCTTCAGCCCGTTTGAATCGCCGGGACAACCTGCGCGACACGTTCAGCGACGACGACCGCGGCGAACCCGAAGAGGTGTATCGCGGAATCAACGCGCGTGTCGAAAATGGCCAATGCCGTATGTCCGGCAGTATCCAGGTCCGCGAAGACTGGAAGACCCGGGTCCGGATTGCCACAGAGGACGCCGATCCATGGTTGCGGTCAATGTGGTGGTTTGATGCGGACAACCAACTGAAGTTCCGCCCTGCGCCGATGGATTACCAGACGTGGTTTCGCCTGAAACGCTGGGACAATCTGTTCCAAACCTTTTACCAGCTGGAGCTGGACAATATTCGCAACAGTGGCCTGTTGAATATTGACAACCAGGTCAGGTTCCAGAAGGTCGTTCGCCTTGATTTCGACAATATCGCGATTGCGTTCGTATTCCGACATTTCCGGTTTGACGCGAAACGCCTGGTCGCCGAGTTCTGGCGCTGGCGCACCAAAGCTCTGAAAGCGCTGTTTCACGATGGACTAAAGGGCAAACTTGCGGCCTCGGCGTTGGTTGCGATGGGGCCGGCCTCGGGGGTCGTCTGCGCAATGCCCGAGGCACTGATGCTCACGCAACAATCACCCTACAAGCTGGAAACCTATACCAATGTCGATCCAGTCAGTGGACTGGGAATACCGGGTGCCAATGCAATTGGCAAGCTGGGAGGCGACTTTGTCCTCAAGAAAATTGGCCAATGGTGTCGGAAACTGACCACATTGGCCGGAAAACAAATGGATTATGCATCGCCGGAAGACTTTGCCGACCACCTCGAAAATGACCTGGGTTTCAGGATCGAAGGATTTGTCGCGGCTGCGTTTCGGACGTCCCCTAGACGTACCGGAGGAGTCCGGGTGTTTCGACTTCAACTGCCTGATGCGCGGCGCTTTCTGGCGCTGCACGCGGCACTGACGATGCAGATGATGACTCCGACAGACCTGTTTCCCAACGCGTATAAAGATATTGATCCCGGCGACTGGGCACGGTCTGCGAATTTCCGGCCGGAATTCCTGGTTGGTGCCATGATGCGACCGGGTTCAGTACCC
>JBFJWU010000132.1:0-8375 GCA_041623475.1 bacterium
CCTGCCGCACCACGCGGGCTTGTGCGCCGCGCGGGTTGGGAGTGGCAGACACCAAGTCAGTTTGGATTAACATAATCGTCCACGGAACAACTGGGGCGTTTGATGGCGATTCGATTGGTATTTCTGGGTGTCGCGCTGCTGCTGGGGCAGGGGTGTAATTTGTTTGCCGGGTCGTTTCCGGCGGTGTATGACACACATCTGGCCCCGGCGGGTGATCCGGTTGCGCCGGTGGCGGTGACAGGGACCGCTGATCCGGGGCCGGCGGGGATCTGGTTGTTGTGGTTTGGGACGAATTCGTTTCATATCACGGATGGGCAGACGAGCATCCTGTTTGATCCGTTTGTGTCACGGTACGGGCTGCTGCACGTGGGGCTGCGGCAGTCGATGACGCCGGATGCGGACCTGCAGCGGCAGTGGCTGGACCGGTTGCAGGGTCCGGCACCGTCGCATATTTTTGTCAGCCACAGCCACTTTGACCACGCCCTGGATGCCCCCGGTTTTGCCCGGGCGTTGTCGGCAACGATTGTCGGATCGGTCAGCACCCGCAATATCGCCATCGGCCACGGTGTTCCCCGGCAGCAGACGATGCTGTTCGAATACGGGCAGACGGTGACGGTCGGGGCGTTCCAGGTCCGGGCCGTCCCGGCGGTCCACGGCCGGCCGATCCTGGGCTTTGAGCCCTATCCGGGGACGATTGAGCAGCCGGTGCCGGTCGATGCGCCCGCCAATGCGTATCGCACCGGGCAACCATACTCGTATGTCGTCGAACATCCGCTGCTGACAATGATCCTGCACGGTTACGGCGATGTGCCCCAGGGCCCGTATGCGGGGCTGGATGCCGATGTGCTGTTACTGACGATTGCCGGGCGGCGGGATTACGATGCGTTCCTGGGCGAGTTGCTGCAGGAATTCACGGTCCACACGATCGTGCCGACCCATATCGATAATTTCTTTAAACCCCTGTCCGAGCCGCTGGTCCCGGGCTTTACGGTTGACCTGGAGGGGTTTTTCGATGCCGTTGCGGCGCGTCCCGAAGGCTTGAAACTGCAGACCCTGCCGGTGGGGGAATACGTGCGTCTGGAGCGCATCCGTCAGTAACGGTTGTTCCTTGCAATCGATCTGACGGGTTCAGCCGACCAATTGCCGGGGTGACGTGATGGTCAGGCGCGACCGGCGAAAGTCATTTTCGTTGCGAGTGACGACGTATTTGATACCCGCTGCTTCTGCAGCAACAACCTGGAGACCGTCTTCGAAATCCTTCAGTTCGCCCGACAGGGCACTGTCGACGGTTTCTGGTCCCATGGGCAAGACATCAACAAATCCACGCAGTTGGGTCAAGGATTTGCGGGCACCGGCGCTGCCACGTACTTTGCGCAGCAGATAGTAGAGGTTGGCAAAGGTCACGGGTGTCGCAAACGCCTGCCAGCGACCGTCGCCGATCTGGTCGAACAGGTCCTTGGCGAATCGGCCGTGGGGCTCGCGGGCTGTTAACAGGTCGAGGATGACATCGGTGTCGACCAGGATGCGATTGTCGAGCGGCCTGGCGGGCATTCAGTCGAACTTGTCGGACAGGTACTGTTCGACCGCCTCGCGGGCATCAACGTCGGCCAGTTCGGGCACCGAGCCATACAGGGCTGCGGCGGGGCCAGAGGTCTTGGCGGATTCCCGGTCCCGGTCGACCTCGAGGATGGTCTTGAGCAGGGCTTCGACGACTCGTGACAGGCTGCTGCCCTGACGCTGTGCGTATTGCTTGGCCGCGGCGACGACGTCGGCATCCAGTTTTAGTGTGAGTTTTGCATCCATCGTACGTATGATTTTAACATCCCGGTACGTACGGTTGGCCGGCTGGCGTGGCGGTCGCTAGTCGCCCCGCGTGTACATTGCGGCGGCGCGGCGGAGGTCGGCGGTGGCGGTCAGGACGCCGTATTTGGTGCGGACGTGGTTCAGGCGGGCCTGGGCCAGGGCGACGCGGGCGGCAAAGACGTCCAGCTGGCTGACGCCGCCGGACTGGAACGCCAGGTTGGTCAGGCGCCGGCTTTCGGTGGCCTGTTCGACGGCGGTGGCGGTGGCGCGCAGCAGTTCCTGCTGTTCCTCGAGCGCGGCAAAGGCGCGGCGGACGTCCAGTTCGATGCTGAATTCCAGTGCCTGCAGGTCCAGCTGGGCGATCGTCTGTTCGGCGACGGCCTGGTGCTTGAGCCCCTTGCTGGACAGCCCGTCAAACAGGGTCCAGGAGCCATTCAGGCCCAGGGTCCAGCCGTGCTGGGTGGCCCAGAACGAGTCGGCAAAGCGGACTTTTTCGGCCCCGTAATCGGCGGACAGGTTGAGGCGCGGCAGGTAGCCGGACCGGGTGCGGTCGATCGATTCGTCGGCGATGTCCAGGCGTGACCGGGCGGCCAGCAGTTCGGGCCGGTTGGCCAGTGCGGATGCGACCGCCTGGTCCAGGTCGTCCAGGGCCGGGTCACCCAGGCCGACCGATTCGGTGGACGGCTGGGCGAGGCTGTCGGCGCGGGTGCCCGGGCCGATGGTCTGCAGCAGTTGCAGCCGGGCGATACGGGCGTTGTTGCGGGCGGCGACCAGCGGGGCCTTCTGGTTGGCCAGTTCGACCTGGGCCCGCAGGACCTCCAGCCGGGATGCGCCGCCGGCATCGCGGCGTTGCTGCACGGCGGCCAGTTCCTGTTCCAGCAGTTGCAGGGTGTCCTGGTGGACCTGGATCTCGGCCTGGGCGGCCAGGGCGGCAAAGTAGCGGGACTGGACCTGAAAGAGAACACGATTGATGACCGATTCCAGCTCGGCCCCGGCGGACAGCAGGCGGGTTCTCTCGATCCGGCCGGTGGACCAGACCTGGCCCCCGGCATAAAGGATCTGGGTCAATGTCAGGCGGGCGTTCCAGTTCTGGTCCGAGCCGAACGTCTCGCCGTCGCGCTCGGGCACCAGGTCGGGATCGATCTGCTGAAAGGCCACGGTCAGTGCCAGGTTGGGCACGATGTGGCCGCGCAGTTCGGTGATGACGCCCTCTTGCTTTTCGATCCGCTGGCGGGCGGCGTTGATTTCGGGGTTGTTCTGCAGTGTCTGCTGGATCGCCGTGTCCAGGTCCAGGTCGGTCTGTTGGGCGAACGCCGGTCCCCCGCAGGGGGCCGTGGCCAGGACCAGGGCGGCGATGACGGACCGGGGGCTCACTGGTCGTCGGCCAGGGTTTCGCGGTTGAACCGATCAAGGACCACATAGACGGCCGGGACGATGACAAAGGTCAGGATCGTACTGACGGACATGCCACCGACGATGGCGATGCCCATCGGGCGGCGGGCCTCGGCACCGGCACCAAAGCCGATGGCGATGGGCAGGATACCGGCGATGGTGGCAAAAGCGGTCATCAGGATCGGTCGAAATCGGATCCGGGCGGCCTGCAGCATCGCCGACCGGGCGTCGGCCCCCGAGCGTTTGGCCTGGTTGGCAAATTCAACCAGCAGGATCGAGTTTTTGGTGACAATGCCCAGCAGCAGGATCAGGCCGATGGTGCTGTACAGGTTAAGGTTCATGGCCGGGATGCGCGGGACGATCCAGTCCAGCAGCTGCGCCCACCAGGCCGGGTCCGGGGCGTAGTTTGCCATGGCGTAGAACATCGAGCCAAGGCCGTCGACCAGTCCCAGCGCCCAGAGCGCGAACAACGCCCCCAGGAAGCCGAACGGGATCGCGGTCATGACCGTGAACGGGTGGACCAGGCTTTCAAACTGGCTGGCCATGACCATATACGTGACCAGGATCGCCAGGAGGATGACGAACAGCGTGTCAGTGCCGGAATCCTGGAGTTCCTGGGCGTCGCCCTCCCATTCGTAGTGGAAGTCAACGGGCAGGTGTTCGTTAAGGATCTGTTCGGTCCGCTGGATTGCGACGCCGATGGGGATGTTCCCCAGGGAGGCCTCGATGGTCGCACTGCGGGCCCGTTTGTGGCGGTAGATGGCGCTGGGTCCGGCGCTTTCGCTGTAGCGGACGACATTGCCCAGGGGGACCAGCTGCCCGGCATCGTTGCGGATCTGGACGCGTTCGATATCGGATACGGTCGCCCGGGCGTCCTGGGCCAGGTCGACGATGACGTCGTAGGCCTTGCCGTCACGCTTGACCTCGGACAGGCGACTGCCACCAAAGAGGATCTGCAGGGTCCGCGAGATGTCGCGGACGTTGACCCCCAGGGTCGCGGCCCGTTCGCGGTCAATCTGCAGGCGCAGTTCGGGTTTGTCCAGTTTGAACTTGGAACGCACGTTATTGAGAAACCCGGCGGCCTGCAGGTGGCCGGCAATCATGTCGGCGGTGGCCCCCAGGCGTTCCAGGTCCGGATGCTGGAGGACCAGTTCGAACGGCTGCCCGAACCCGCGGCCGATCGATTTGGGCAGCATCAGGAACGCAAAGGCGCCCTCGACCTCGCCAAAGCTGCGGGCAGCAATGCCCCGGGGACCGGCCAGCAGGTCCTGGGCCGAGCGTTCGCGGTCCGGGTGCAGGCGGACAAAAATAAATCCCTGGTTGCCCTGGCCGGGCCCGCCACGGGCCAGCGCCACTGCCGAAAAGAAGCCGGCGACTTCGGGCTGGTCGGCGACGATGCCTTCGAGCTGCCGCATCATGCGGTCGGTATAGGCGGGGGTGGAGCCCTCCGGGGTGATGGCCAGGCCAAACAGGCGGCCCTTGTCCTCGTCGGGCAGGAAGTCCTGTTCCAGTGTGTTGTACAGCAGGCCGGCAGTGGCGGCCAGCAGCACACCGATGGCCACGGTGCGGCCCGGTCGTGCCAGGGCGCGCTCGAGCACGGCCAGATAGTGGTCCTGGAATCGGTTGAGGGTCCGGATAAACCGGCCCGGCGCGGACTTGCCGTCGCCGCTGCGCAGGATCCGCGATGCTGCCATTGGTGTCAGCGACAGGGCGACAAAGGTCGAGATGCAGACGGCCCCCGCCAGGGTGACGGCGAATTCGATAAACAGGCGCCCGGCGGTGCTGGTCTGGAATGCCATGGGGACAAAGACGGCGACCAGGGCCAGCGTTGTGGCGATAACCGGCATCATGATTTCACGCATGGCGCCGCGGGCGGCGGGGATCGGCTGTTCGCCGTCCTCGACATGGCGAAAGACGTTTTCCAGCACAACAATCGAGTCATCGACGACCAGGCCGATGGCCAGCACCAGCGCCAGCATGGTGACGATGTTCAACGAATAGCCAAAGGCGCTGAGGACCATAAACGTCGCGGCGATCGACACCGGGATACTGAGTGTCGGGATCAAGGTGGCCCGCAGGTTGCCGAGGAACAGGAATACCGTCAGCACAACCAGGGTGAACGCAGCGGCCAGCGTCAGCCAGACCTGGCGGATCGATTCCTCGACGTACGTTGATTCGTCGTAGGCGACAAACATATTGACGCTGTCAGGCACCATCGGCCGCAGGCGTTCGACTTCGGCCTTGACCCCGTTGGCGACCTCGACCGTGTTGGCCCGGGACTGGCGGACGATGCCCAGGCCGATGGTCGGCCGGCCGTTGTAGCGGGCCTTGCCCCGTTCGTCCTCGACCCCGGCGAATGCGGTGCCGACGTCCTGCAGGCGGACAACACGGTCGCCGAATCGACGCAGGGCCATCTGCTGGAACGCCGCGGCAGTCGAAAACTCGCCGTCGGTCTGGATCACGAATTCGCGGTCGATGCTTTCGATGCGGCCACTGGGCAGTGACACGTTCTGCATCTGCAGGGCGCGTTCGACATCCGGGACCGAAATGTCCAGGGCCGCCATTTTTTCCGGATCCAGGCGAATGCGGACGGCAAACCGTTTGGCACCGCCAATAAAGATTGAACTGACCCCGGGGACCGTCTGCAGGCGTTCCTGCAGCAGGTTTTCGGCCAGCGCGGTCAGTTCGACCTGTTCCATCTGGTCCGAATAGGCGGCGACCCACATGATCGGGCGGGCGTCGGCGTCCTGTTTGGCGACCACCGGGTCGTCGACGTCCTCGGGCAGGCTGCCACGGATCCGGCCGACGCGGTCGCGCACGTCCTGGGTGGCAACGTCAATGTCACGGTCCAGGCTGAAGCGCAGGGTGACATTGCTGCGGGACTCGCGGCTTTCCGACGACAGCAGCTTGATACCTTCGACACCGTTGACGGCGGCTTCGATGCGTTCGGTGATTTCGGTTTCGACGACATCGGGGCTGGCACCGGGATAGATGGTCGTAACCGTGACGATTGGTGGATCGATGTCGGGCAGTTCGCGGATCGGTAACCGGCCCATGCTGACCAGGCCAAAGACCACGAGCGCCAGGTTCAGCATGACGGCCAGGACCGGCCTGCTGATGCTGATCTGTGGCAGGTTCAAGGGGTCAGGGTGCCTCGGCGGTGGCGCTGGTGGGGTTGACCGGGACGCCGTCCCGTACCTTCTGGACGCCTTCGGTTATGACCACATCACCGGCGGCGACGCCGGACAGGACCTGGACCTGGCCGGGCAAGCGCTGGCCCAGTACAACGGACCGCGCCTGGGCCTTGCCCTCGGGACTGACAGCGAACAGCGTGGCCTGGCCGACGCCCTGGACGATTGCCGATTCCGGTACCAGCAGGGCATCGCGGTCGACGCCCATTTCAACTGTCGCATCGGCGAACATACCGGGTTTCAGGCGGCCGTCCGGGTTGGGGATTGTCCCCTTGATCAGGAATGTCCGTGTCCGCGCGTCGACTTCGGGCGAGACAAAGTAAACCGAACCCGTCCAGGTCTGGTCCGGTGCCGCGGTGATGGAAATGTCCAGGCGGCTGCCGGTGTCGATTCGCCCGGCAAAGCGTTCGGGCAGGTTGACCGCGATCTTGACCGGGTCGTCGTCGATCAGGCGTGCCAGGTGGGCACCGGGCGGGACGACCTGGCCAGGGCTGACCTGGCGGGCACCGACCCGGCCATCAAAGGGAGCAGCAATCCGCGCGTTGGTGATACGACGTTCGGCTTCGATCAGGTTTGCACGGGCATTTTCCAGCTCGGCCTGGGCCTGGTCATTGTCGTCCTGGGACACCGCGCCGGCTTTGAGCAATGACGCAGCCCGGTTGGCCGTGGACTGGGCGACGTTTTTGCGTGCCCGCGCTGTGGCCAGGTTGGCCACGGCTTTCTGCAGGTCGACCTCGAACAGAACATCGCCTTTGGCGACCCGTGCGCCTTCCTGGATCCGGATGGCCTCGACACGGCCACCGGATTCGCTGACCAGGTCGACGGCTTCGTCGGGTGCCAAGCTGCCGCCGGCCTGAAACGACTGGACGACATCGGTGACCAATACCGGGGCAGTGATGACGTTGACGCTGAAGCCGGGTGGTCCCCCCGGTCCGCCGCCGCAGCCAGACAGGGCGGCCGATGCGAGGACAGCCAGGGTGCGAAATTTTGTTGACATGGATTGGGCTCCGCGGTGACCGCCAGCAATCCCATATGGTACCCAATCGGGTCCCCGTGCCGCAGTCAGGCGGGCCGTACCAGGATCGTCTGTCGCCCTGATTTCCGGGCCCGGACGTGGACCTGCTGGCGGTCGGGAAACAGGGTCACATCCTGGTCCCGGGCGGTGACCGCAAAGCCGTCGGGATACTGGAACCGTGGGACATAGATCACCGTGGGGGCAGCGATTCGCGGATCGGCATCGTAGTCCAGCCGGAAGGTCCCGCGATCGGGGTCAAAATGGATGGTGTCCGGATGGCCCTGGATGCGTTGGGCCCAGGGGCGGCAGAACCCGCGAATGGCGCGCCCGCCGCTGTCGGGATTGTCTGCCGAGCGCGCCTGGTCCCGTGAAAAGATGCTCAGGTCCTCCTGGTTCCAGCCGTCGCCGATCCGGGGATCGTTGCGATTGCTGGCCGTGTAGTTCCACTGAGTCGAGTGCAGCTGCAGTTCGTCAATGACGTCATAGGCCAGCTGCAGCGCCAGGATCTGTCCGCGCCACGGTTTTTCGGACCGGTCACCGGCGGCCCAGGCCTTGTAGGCTGCCCCGGATTCGAGATCCATCATCACCCCGAACTCGCCCAGCAGCGTCGGGATGCCACCGGCGTTTCGCGATCCGCTGGCCAGGCGGTCCAGCTGGCGCCGGTATTTGCCGCGAATACCGCGCTTGCCAAAGACGGGTCGTTTGGCGATGGGGTCGACGCTGACCGGCCAGGGGAACCGGCGCGTACCCAGCATGACGATGTCGTACCAGTGCCCGGCGTTAACGGCGTTGTCGGGCAGGTCATCGGGCAGGTCCGGATCAAAAAAGGTTTCGACGGCGTCTTTTTCGATAAATGTGCACCAGTCGGGGCGGATCGAGCGGATGTTGTCGGCGACGCGGTGGAAAAACGGGCCCAGGTAGTCGTTGTTGAAGTCGACGGGATGGCCGCCACTGGCCCGGAACCAGTCCTCGTC
>JBFJWU010000133.1:0-8302 GCA_041623475.1 bacterium
GAACCGATTGGTATGAGCGGTATGCGGCTGGAAGCCAAGGTCTATATCGTTACCGCGGCTGTAACCAGCGCCCAGAACCTCGTCAAATGTGCGAACCGCACCGGTCTGCACGTGTCGGACATCGTCCTGCAGCAACTGGCCAGTGCCGAGGCGTGCTTGACACCGGACGAGAAAGAGCTGGGGGTTGCCCTGGTTGACATCGGCGGTGGCACCAGCGACATCGCGATCTTTACCGAAGGGGCACTGAAGTTCACATCCGTTATCAGCCTGGGCGGCAACCATTTCACAAATGACATTGCCGTCGGTTTGCGGACGCCAATCCGCGAGGCCGAAAGAATCAAAAAGAAATGGGGCAACAGCCAGGTGGCCAGCGTCGAGGAAGACGAAATGCTGGAAGTCCCATCGGTGGGCGGTCGCGAGCCGCGTCTGGTGCCGCGTCGCTTCCTGGCGCAGATCATCGAGCCACGCGCCGAGGAAATCGCCTGCCTGATCAAACAGGAGCTGGATGACTCTGGCTACCGCGAACTGCTGGCCGGCGGGGTTGTCTTTACGGGCGGGACCTCGCAGCTGAACGGGCTGGTGGAAACGTGCGAGGAGATCCTGGACCTGCCGTGCAGGCTGGGTGCACCGCGCAACGTCAAAGGCCTGGCCGACATTGTCAGCAGCCCCCAGTACTCGACCGGGGTCGGCCTGATGTTGTACGGACTGAAATATGACGGCGAACAGAAGTTCCGCATTCGCGAAAACAACCTGTTCGGCAAGATCAAGGACCGAATGACGGACTGGTTTGGCGAACTTGTCGCTGCAATGTTTTGAGATGCACGAACTGGACAGCCAACTGGACCTTACTTTTGACAACGAACCAACATATTCCCGTTTGGGGGAATCAATTGAATCACGGAGGGAAACCATGATTTACGAATTAGAAGAGCAGCGAACTCAAGCTGTTATCAAAGTAATCGGTGTCGGCGGCGGCGGTGGCAATGCCGTAGACACCATGATCGAACGCGGTATCGACGGCGTCGAGTTCCTGGTGGCCAATACGGACATTCAGGCGCTGGAAACCAAGCTGGCGGGTACCAAGATCCAGATCGGATCTGAACACACCCGGGGGTTGGGTGCTGGTGCCAACCCCGAGGTCGGCAAGATCGCCGCGGACGAGGACCGGGAACGGATCCGCGAGGCGCTGGACGGTGCCGACATGGTGTTTGTAACCGCCGGAATGGGCAAGGGTACCGGAACAGGTGCTGCACCCGTCATTGCCGAAATCGCCAAGGAAATCGGAGCCCTGACGATCGCGATTGTAACCCGACCGTTCGCGTACGAAGGCCGCCAGCGGTTGCGCAACGCTGATTACGGCACCGAGCAGTTAATGAATGTTGCTGACACGTTGATCACCATCCCCAATGACCGGCTGCTCAGCCTTGCACGCAAGGATATGGGGTACCGGGACGCGTTTAAACTGGCGGACCAGGTGCTGTACCAGTCGGTACGGGGCATTTCGGACGTGATTACGATCCCCGGCCAGATCAACGTTGACTTTGCCGACGTGCGGACTGTCATGTCCAGCCGCGGAATGGCGGTAATGAGCAGCGGTGAGGCCGAAGGCGAGGGCAGGGCAATCGAGGCTGCCGAACGGGCAATTATGAGCCCGCTGCTCGAGGACGCCGAGATCGACGGTGCGACATCGGTGCTGGTGAACATTACCTGTAACGAGAAACTCGGCCTCCACGAAGTCAACGAGGCCTGCACCTTTATCCAGGACAAGGTCCATGAAGAAGCGAATATCATCGTTGGTGTCGCCGAGGACCCGAAACTGGGTGAAAAGGTACGGATAACCGTCCTGGCGACCGGATTCGGATCCCAGGCCAAACACGGACGGCCAAGCCTGCGAATTGCACAGCCGGCCGGACAGCAGACGATTACACAGGACCAGCCGGCAACCGGCAGTTCGACCCAGATGTCGAAATTGCACGACCAGTTGGGCAAGACACCTTACGACGGTGACGAGTATGACATTCCCGCGTTTATCCGCGAAGGTCGCAGCCTGATGTAGTCAATCACGACAGTATCGAAGGTTTCAATTCCGGGGACCCGGCACCTCCTCCTCCCCCCTGAACGGTAAACGGCCCCGGAATTGAATACTTGACAAAAAGACGTTGTCTTTTTGAGGCAGAGAGGCACCCTCCTGCATCCCCTCCCCCCAAACCGCCTCTCTGCCTTTTTTTTTCGTCCGCGACGCGGGCGAAATCCAGGCCCCTCGCACCGCGCACGGTGCCCCATGCACGCACGAGGCCCTCAGGACATAGCTTTGGCTATGCCCTTCGGCCCATGCACGCACCTGGAACCCCGTTCACGGCACGCTGGACCAGGATTTGGTCCGCATCGCGAACTCAATTTTTCAAGATTGGAAGGCGTGACCCGCTGAAAAATCGACAAAGTCGGGCAGCCTCGTTCACCGGGCAGAGCTACAGCAATTCAGACCACAATATGGATTGTTTCCTCAACAATCCCCGATGGCCACTATTTCGCGGGCACAATCGGGGTCAGCAGGGGGTCCCATTTGTATTTGTTGTAGGTGTTGGTCTCGATGGCTTTGCGCAGGGCGGCGCCATCGATCAGGCTGGTTTCCAGGACGAATGCGCTGGCACCGTCAACGGGTTTGACGTCGGCTTTCATCAGGTCCAAGGTCGCAAACCACGATTCGGGGCCTTCCTGCAGGTAGCGGGCTTCCGCCAGGAAAAGGTACCACAGCGCGAATACGCCTTCCTGCAGTGGTTTGGCGCGTTCCAGGTATTCCATACCCTTGTCGATGTTGCCGACGCTGATGGGAAAGGGTGGGACCTTGATCAGCATCTTGGCCTGGGCGGTCAGGACCATGCCGTAGATATAGTTTGGATCAATCTCTTCGGCAAAATCCAGCAGGCGCTGGAACTCGGGCAGGTTCTGGACCGTTTCCAGGATGCCGCGGCTCAACGCATCCAGACCGATATAGATGGCGCTCCAGAACGGGCCGACGACGGAATTCGGGCGGGCGTTCTTGAATTCGCCGGCCATGCGCAGGCCGATACGGGCGGTTCGGGCGCGGGGTTGGCCCAGCGGCACCATTCGCCACAGGTTGTACGTGTACATCATTGCCCATTCGGCGTACCTGGGATCACCGGTGGACTTGAATTGACGCCACATCCGTTCGACCACTGCCTGGGCGAATTGCTGGTCAAACAGTGCCGGGCGAATTTGTTCGTACAGGTGATCCAGTGGCCGCATCGGATCAAATGAATCGACGGGCAGGTCGGCGACGCTGGATCGCGCGCGGGACGGCAATACAGCCTGGGCTGCTGCCGCACCGCTGGCCAGCAGTGCCGTCCGTCGCTTGAATGTCAGGTCCAGATCCATACCTATACACTAGTCGGTTCGGGACAATATTCCAACAGTTTCCCGAGTATCGAATACCCGGTACGCGTGATTCCCACTGGCGACTATTTCCGGATCCCGCACTGGCCGGGGAACGGGATTTCCCGGCCGCGCAGTTCTTCGATTGATTCCAGCAACGGGTCGTACGTGTATTTGTTGTACCGGCCGTCGTCCAGGGCCTTGGCTAACTTTTCGGCCATGAACATGGACACCTCGTACACAAATGCTGTGACCAGATTGTCCGGGCAGACTTCGGATAATCTTGCCAATGCGTCACGGGCGGCCGTCTCACCGGCACGTTGGTGTTCGGCTTCGGCCAGCACCAGGTACCACATCGCAAACCTGCCCTGCTGGTATTGCCGAGCCTTTTCCAGCTCGGCCAGGCCCTTGTCCAGGTCGCCGGTACTCATCGGAAACGGGGGCAGCTTGATGTACATCTTGGCGCGGACCATATGGACAGAACCGTAATAATAGGACGAATCGATCTCGGACGCGCGATCCAGTTTGGCAGACAATGTCGGGATCATATTGATCGAGTTCAACGGGCCGCGGCTGATGCCCTCGCTGCCGAAAAACGTTGCCAGCCAGTACGGACCCACGACTTCGTGCGGATGGTTGTTTTCATAGATCTTGGACAGTTTCTGGCCGATCTGGGCGGCCTGGATCCGGGGTTTTCCGGGCGGTAACGTCTGCCACCAGAACAACAGGTAGATCAGGGCCCATTCACCATATCGCTTGATGCCATCCCGCTTGTAACGTCCCCACAGGGTCAGGGCCACCTGGAACACGTCGTCGGGTACCTGGAACCTGTTCCTCAAGCGGTGGTAATTACCGGCAATCTGCTGCCTGGGGTCCAGTTCGTCCAGCGATGGCTGATTGGCGTCCAGGCGCACGGGTGTCAACGCGCCCAGGCCAGCCAATGTTGCCAGTTTTGCCAGCGTGCGCCGCTGCAATGGTTGAGTACTGCGTCTTTTCATCTTGACTGGTGTAGTGCGGGTGTCCCTTGCCCGGCGGCACGCAGGCGGTGTTTTCGTTGCGCGGGCCAGGGGTTCAGGATACACTGACAAGTGCATTTTGCAGACCGATTACTTCCCTTCTTGCTTCGAACAAGGCTTCGGGGCTGTGAGTCCAAGAGGAGGGCCACATGAATACGTACGAGACCGCCCTGGTATTGGCGGATTCCCTTGGCCAGGATGACATTGACGAGTTCGTCAAAAAAGTCCAGGCACTTATCGAAAAGAACGACGGCAAGCTGGTCGAAACGACTCCCTGGGGTCGCAAGCGATTGGCCTATGAAGTTGCCGGCACGCGCCACGCCCATTTTGTGTTCCTGAAAATCGAGGGACCGGGATCGATTGTCCATGTGCTGGATGCCGCATTGCGCATCGAAAAACCCGTCATTCGATTCCAGACTTTCATTTATGAGGGCGACCCGGCCGAGGGCGACCTGCATTTCAAGAATTACGAAATGCTGTTGGGTTATATCACGGACCGTGGCAAGATTCGCCCACGGCGGACGACGCGCATGAGCGCTCCGAAACAGCGCCAACTGGCTAGTGCGATCAAGCGTGCCCGAATGCTGGCACTGCTGCCCTACACAACGATGGGCAGTTGACGGCCGAAATTTCCAGGACCCACAGGGTCGGACCAGGAGAGCAATTGTGAAATTGATATTGATTGACCAAGTTGATAACCTCGGGCTTCCCGGCGACGTTGTAACCGTCAAGGACGGATATGCCCGGAATTACCTGATTCCACATGGCAAGGCGCTCAAGGCCACCGACGGCAACGTCGAGGAGATGGAGCACCAGAAACGTATCGCAGACAGCCGTCGCAAGAAGCTGATTGAGGACCTGAGTGTTCGCCGCGATACGATCAATGGCAGCAGTGTGTCATTTACGGAAAACGTTACCGATGGGGGTCGGCTGTATGGCTCGATTACATCGCGCCGCGTTGCCGACGCACTGCGCGAGACCTTTCCCGACGTTAAAAACGGATGGGTAGACCTGCCAGAGCCGATCAAAGAGCCCGGTGAATTCCAGATCGCCCTGAATATGGCGCCTGACGTGACGGCCACCGTCACGGTGACAGTAATCGCCGATGCCGTCGTCGAGCCCGAGCCTGAAGCCGACGACGTCGACGAAGATGTCATTGCGGACGGTGACGAGGCCGAGACCGACGAGGCCGCTGAGGGCGACGATCCAGTCGACAGTGACGAGGATGCCCCCGCCGCTGATGAAACGGCATCAGAACCCGAAACCGACGGCGATCAGGATCAGGACGAAAGCTGATTGACCTGACGCACAGGATGGGACAGACCTGATGTGCGGCATTGTTGGCTATACCGGTCCCGGGCAATCCACCGACGTCCTGATTGACGGGCTGCGGCGGCTTGAGTACCGCGGGTATGACTCGGCCGGGGTGGCCATTCACACGCCGGACGGCCTTGAGATATTTCGTAAAAAAGGGCGCATCAAGGACCTGATCGGGGTCCTGCCCAATCCTGCGCCCGAATCCAGCTGCGGAATCGGGCATACCCGCTGGGCCACCCACGGTCGACCCAGCGAAACCAATGCCCATCCCCACCGCGTGGGGCAGGTCGTCGTTGTTCACAACGGTATCATCGAAAACCACGTCGCCCTGCGGCAGGAACTGGAAGCATCCGGGTCTGAGTTCCAGTCCGAGACCGACACCGAAATTTTTGCCCATTTGCTGGAGGGTGCCCGCCAGGCCGCTGGCGAGTTGAATCCCGAGGCCGTTCGCCAGGTTCTGGGTCGAATCGAAGGCAGTTACGGACTGGGCATCATTGTCGAAAGCCAGCCAGACCAGGTGCTGTTTGCCCGAAAGGGCAGCCCCCTGATTGTTGGACTGGGCTCTGGCGAAAATTTCATCGCCTCGGATATCGCCGCGATCCTGTCCTATACGCGTGAAATGGTTTTATTGAATGACGGGGATGTCGGGGTCATTACGCCAGGAACGGTGACCATCCTGGACGAGGACGGCAAGGCCGCCGAACGCCCGCCACGTCAGGTTTCCTGGGATCCACTGATGGCAGAAAAAGGCGGTTTCCCGCATTTCATGCTCAAGGAGATCCATGACCAGCCCCGTGCGATCAGCGACACAATGGCCGGTCGAATCGGACCCGATGAGGGCCGCGTCTATCTTGAAGGTGAGTTCCTGGGCCAGGACAAGGTCAAATCCGCGTCCCGTATCGTGTTCCTGGCATGCGGGACAAGCTATAACGCGGGGCTCGTGGCCAGTTACGAGTATGAACGGACGCTGCGGATACCCGTCCGGGTCGAGTATGCCAGCGAGTTTCGCTATCGTGACCCGGTCCTGGGCGACAACGACATCGTTATTGCGATCTCGCAGAGCGGCGAAACAGCAGATACGCTGGCGGCGGTAGAGGTTGCCCGCGAGGCCGGTGTTCCGGTTGTTGCAATTTGCAACGTCGTTGATTCATCGCTGGCCAGAAACAGCGATTTTGTGATGTATACCCATGCCGGGCCGGAAATCAGCGTCGCCAGTACCAAGGCGTTTGTGACCCAACTGGTGTCGCTGCAACTGGTATTGGTCCATATGGCCCAGATCCGCGGCAATCTGGATACCGCAGGTGTCCGGGAATGGCTGCAGGAACTCAGCCGTTTGCCAGCTGCCGCGGCACGGACTCTGAAATTACGCGAGGACATCCGCCGGATCGCAAAAAAATATGCTTACGCAGAAAACATGCTGTACCTGGGGCGAGATGTTCATTTCCCGCTTGCGCTTGAAGGCGCACTGAAACTGAAGGAAATCAGTTATATCCACGCCGAGGCGTATCCAGCCGGTGAAATGAAGCACGGCCCGATCGCTTTGGTGGACAAGGATATGCCGGTTTTTATCATCGTCCACGACAGTTCTGTTCGTGGCAAGGTCTTGTCCAACATGGCCGAAATTCGTGCCCGTGACGGCAGGGTCATCGCCCTGACGCTGCCGGGTGATGACGAGGTGGAAGAGGCGGCTGATTCGGCCATTGCGGTCGAGTCCGTCGGCCCGCGCGTGGATCCGATTCTGCTGACGATTCCATTGCAGTTGTTTGCGTACCAGATCGCGGTCCATCGGGGTACCGATGTTGACCAGCCCCGAAACCTGGCCAAAAGCGTCACCGTAGAATAGTGCCGTTGGTGCGGCACAATCCCGGTACACGCAGGTCCCGCCGCGGACGGCGGTCCAGATGACGGACACCGGCCAGTTGCTGGCGTCACTGAATGATCCCCAGCGCGATGCAACAGCGCACGTGGACGGACCGCTTTTGATCCTGGCCGGCGCTGGCAGCGGAAAAACCAGGGTCCTGACGCATCGTGCGGCGGCATTAATCCAGGGGGGGCACGCCGAGCCCGGCCAGATCCTCTGTGTCACGTTTACAAACAAGGCCTGCGGGGAAATGGCCGAGCGCATTGACCACCTGGCCGGTAACTCCGGCGTCTGGGTCAGGACGTTTCACAGCTTTGGGCTGCAGATGATTCGCAGTGGGGCACTAGGGACATATGTCGATCCTGGCAGTACCGTCCTGGATGATGCTGACCAGCGTCAGGTAATTCGGGACTGCATGAAGTCATTGGACATCAACAGTGACCAGAATCCACCGCGGAAAATGCTGGGACGGATCGAAGCGTTCAAACGCAAGGGGCAGTTGCCCGAGGACCTGGATGCCGAACGCCTGGAACTGATCGAAGGATTTCCGATTGTCGATCTTTACTTTGCGTACCAGAATACGCTGCAGCGAAACCGAAGCCTTGATTTCGGCGACCTGCTGTTGTATCCGGTCCGGGCGTTGGCGGAAAACCCAACGATACTGGCAGCGCAACAGCGGCGGTTCAAGTACGTCATGGTCGACGAATTCCAGGAC
>JBFJWU010000134.1:0-8248 GCA_041623475.1 bacterium
CAGTCCGGTGAGCGGGTCGACAAGGTTTTCCAGTTATTCAAACGAATGGTATTGCAGACGGTTTTGCCGAATGAAACCGCCAAGGAGGCGACATAATGTTGGATCAAGTCAAAGGCCTGCGGCAGAAAGCGGCTTGGAAATTGTTTTCCGAGGGGACGCCATTCCTGTCCCACGCGTACTACAGACAACTGGAGCCGATCCTGTTTCGGCGAGCGCTTAAGAATTCGACCTCTGGATATGACCCGATTGGATACAGCTTCCACGGTGGCGAATTCGAAAAGCTGACCGCTAATAATTATGAAAAGGCGCTGCGCAATATCTGGAAAGCCGAGATCCAGGCGCCCTACCTGGGCATCCGTGATGCCAGCAAACTGGAAAAGGCCGGGGCCGAGGTCAACGACGAGCACCGGGAAACAGTAGAACTGATGTCGGTGGCAACGTCAGATATGGTTCGCAAGGAATTCGAAGATGCGTTTTCACCGGAACAGCGCCAGGCGATCGGCCATATCCTGTCACTGATCGGTCACGGCGAAGCATATGCCATGTTTACCAGCTCCAAACTGGTGTCTGTTGTCCAGGGCACAGGAGCCCGCCTGGGCATGGCAATGCAGGTCATGGAAGAAGCCAAGCATTTTGTCGTCCTGCGGGAAATGTTGCGTACCCTGGGCATAGACCAGCCGCTCAAACCTTGCGCTTACCTGTTGTTCGAGCGAATCGCCAATGCCGATCCCTACACGATGCTGTTCGGAATGAACACCGTGCTGGAAAGCTTTGCGACCTCGGTCTTTGCGCAGTTTGCGGACTATCCGGGACTGCGGCACATCGTGCACGTGTTCCATATGGATGAGGCCCGGCACGTCGGGTTTCCCAAAACCTACGCGCAGAACGGCGGCCTGCCAGGGTGGGTGACGACCAGCCGAAAGGCGCAGCGCAAACGCCTGCAACTACTGTTGCCGGCGATCCCGCTGATCTTTGAATACAAACCATATTTCGAGGCGATCGGCCTGGACAACTTTTCGTTCTGGGGCAAGTTCCTGGCCAAATCGGTACGCGTTGCTGACGATGCCGGTTTTGAAATGCCGTTTACCCCCGAGGAATTCCTGTCACAGATCAACCTGCTGTTCAACAGCTACGTGACGGCATTCGAGCCGGAAAAGTTTGACGAATACCGTGACTACACGAAGCTGCATCGCAATGAATACCGCGAGGACATCATGGCTCGTGAACTGCAGGTGTTTGGACCCAAAGTGTTTGGTGTCGCCAACTGATCGGCAGCCATTGCCGGTGCCGGTCCGGGCCTGCTAGACTCAGGTCCCATGGGTCGGAGATTCAACAACGTTTCGATGCTCCGGTGGCGCCGTCGGCAATTTATTGGCGCGTCGATGGCCGCTGTCCCGACGCTGGCATCCGGGACGGTTGCTGCGGCCCAATCGGCATCCGGCGAAGCCGCTGCGTTTTTTGACCGCCTTCCTGACAAATATCAGGACCCCAAGGGGCCGATCGAGTACTACTGGAAGTACATGCGCAAAGCGTTTTACCGCCCCGAGTACGGTCGGGCATCTGTCGAGCGACTTTGGGCTAAGTATGCGGCGACGGGTGATCCCGTGCCGGGCGAATGGGCGATCCAGGCGTGCTATTACTGGTGGCGGACCAACAAGGCCAAGGCGGACCGGATCCGGGTGGCGCGAATCGGTGGCAAGATGGCTGCGAAATATGCGGGGGATTTTCCTGACAGCCCCGTCGGGCATACGTTTCGCGGCCTGTTTCTGGGGGCCGAAGGGCTGAGCAGGGGGGTACTTGATTCCCTGCAACTGGTCCCGGAAATCGACCGTCGCCTGAAACGTGGTGTCGAGGTCGATGCCGAATACATGTACGGCCTGGCCCAAATGATCCAGGGCAAACTGCTGACCAAACTGCCGACATTTCCCATGAGCATCGGCGACCTGGACCAGGCGCTGGAGCTGCTGGAGTCTGTGCGGCCGCTCGCCCAAGGCAAGTTCGCCCCGTGGTATATATTCCAGGCCGAGGCCGAGCTGCTGGCGTTTGGCCAGGACCGGGCGCTCCAGACCCTGGACCGGCTGCGCACCGAAATCAAACCCTATGATGTAACGACCATCTACCTGTACGATTCGATGCTGGGCGATGCGCAGGCGTTCAGGCAGGCAATTGCCGACGGATCCTACAACAAATATACGTGGGACCCGGTGCTGGCTCCGGCTCGTCCGGTCCTGACGCCGCCAGCCTGACCTCGGCAACCGCAGGAGCAGCTATGACTGGATCCATCGTGTCCGAACAGGACGGTTACGTCCTGACGCTTACCATCAACAATCCTGACCGCCGCAATGCGGTCAGCGGTGTAATGCTGCGGCACCTGGTCGAGATCCTGGCCGCCGTCCGGATCACCGAAGTCCGATGTGTGGTTCTGCGGGGCGCAGGCGAACGCGCATTTTGTTCCGGGTACGACCTGTCTGCCTTGCCGACCGGGCAGGGCGATGCTGGCCAGTTTGACGGTCCCGCACAATTACTGCTGGCATCCCGCGCAATTGCCGATTGCCCGGCACCGGTGCTGGCTGCGGTCAAGGGAGCCTGCTACGGCGCCGGCGGCGAGCTGGCAATCCAGGCGGACGTCCGGCTGGTGTCTGACCATGTCCGACTGGGCATGCCACCGGCGAAGATCGGTATAGTCTATCCCGAAGACGGAATCAGCCGGTTTGTCCAGATTCTCGGACCTGGTGGGACCGCTGACCTGTTTTTTACCGGACACACCTGGGATGCCGGGCGGCTGGCTGCCGCCGGTTTCGCCGACCACGTTTTCGCCGACGATGTGTTTTTTGATTCCGTCCAGCAGCACGCACGGCAGATTGCCGCCAATGCGCCGCTGGCACTGTCCGGGCTGAAAAAAATGATCCGGGCTGCGGGCGCATCGGGCTACTCCGATGAACAGATCCAGGAATTCGCCAGGTTGCGGCTGCAGGCATTTGCCAGCGATGACTACCGGGAAGGCCTGGGAGCAATGCGGGACAAACGACCGCCGGAATTTCGCGGAGAATAACCGGTGGTGTCGGCCGGCCTGTGCCTGGCGGCGTTCCTGACAGCAGGGCTGTCGGGCATGACCGGCCTGGGTGGCGGCACGATTCTGGTGGCGGTCCTGTTTGCAACCGGGTTGCCACCGGCGGAGCTGCTGCCATTGCACGCGCTGGTTCAACTGGTTTCCAATGGATCCCGCACGGTTGCGTATGCCGGGTCGGTTCACTGGTCCAGTCTGCTGGTGTTCCTGATTACAGCTGTTCCGGCACCGTTCCTGGTCGCGCCGTTGGTGGTCGACGCCGATCCGGATCGGATTCGGATCGTGCTTGGCATTTTCCTGATCCTGATGACGTGGCCCAAATGGCTTGGCTGGATCCGTCCGGGTGGGCGTGGCGCGATGGCTGCCGCGGGCCTGGTTGCAGGTGGATTGGGGACCGTCGTTGGCGCCACCGGGGCGATCATTGCCCCCTTTTTCCTGGGTCGCGACTGGTCAGCGCCGGCCGTAATCGGGACCAAGGCGGTCTGTCAGGCGGCGGCCCACATTGTTAAACTGGTTGCGTTCGCCGGGGTCGGAATTGGCGTCGGTGCCAGTCTGGAACTGGCGATTGCCATGTCTGTCTGTGTGGTGGCAGGGACCTGGGTGGGGAAACAGTTCCTGAACCGATTGCCGGTGGAACGTTTTCGGATAATTTATCGGCTGATTCTGCTGATCCTTGGCAGTCGGCTGCTGCTGTCTGCGCTAATGTGACGCGCAGTACCGGTACCCGATGCAGGCATAAACGAAGGACCAAGAAATGCGAATTATCTCTGGAGCGTGGCGCGGGCGGAATCTGCCGCGCGTGACTCACGGCACGCGGCCGACGCCGGACCGCGCGCGCGAGGCACTGTTTTCAATCCTCTATTCCCGTGGTCTTGATTTTCCATCGACGCGATGGCTGGATTTGTACTGCGGCACTGGTGCAGTTGGACTGGAAGCACTCAGTCGCGGTGCGGCCCACTGCACGTTTGCAGACCGGACGCCAAAGGTCGTCGATCTGGTCGGCAAGTTCCTGCGGCAGACTGGCGGCCTTGACCGGGCCAGCCTGCTGCAGGTTGACCTGCCACGTCAGCTGGCCCGGTGCCAGGTTGCCGGTGGGTTCGATATCGTTTTTGCTGACCCGCCATTTGCTGAGCCGATCAATCTGATGGACATGGCTGTGAACACTGACCTGGACCAGTTGGTTGCTGCCGGCGGAATGGTTATTCTCGAACGAGAGGTCCGTTCCGAGGTTTCTGATCCGCCGGATGGCTGGGAGATGACCTCTCGGCGCGACTACGGACGGGTCGAGTTCTATTTTTACGAGCGCTGCAGCTGATCCAGGAAGCGGATTGTCGTGTCCCGTCAGGTTGACTCGGGGGCCAGGACGCCTTTCAGCCGTGATTCAACTTCTGGCGGAACCATCCCCTTGACCGACCCGCCCATCGAAACAATTTCGCGAATCAGGGAACTGGCGACGTGGGCGTATTTGCCCTCTGTGACCAGAAAAACCGTGTCCAGGTCGTCATTTAACTGCTTGTTGGTCAATGCCATCTGGAATTCGTACTCAAAATCCTTGACGGAACGCAGTCCTCGCACCAGGATGCCGGCGTTCATCTGGGCGGCATAATCGACCAGCAGGCCGGCAAACGTATCCACACGGATATTGTCCAGTCCCGCGCAAGCGTCGCTGATCATATCAATCCGCTCATCGGGTGAAAATACACCGCTCTTGCTGGTGTTATTGGCAACCGCAACGATCAGTTCGTCAAACAGGCTGGCGGCACGCTGGATGATGTTCAGGTGACCATAGGTCAGCGGGTCAAAGCTGCCTGCGTATATGGCGCGGTGGTTGGTTGTCATCGCAGAAATCAGGCTAGCGGCTGTGGCCGGTGCGTGTCAACTGCAGGCCGGCAGCCGCACGGGCTATTTGTGAGCCGCGACCAGTGCCTGCTCAATGTCCTGCCAGATATCGTCGACGTTTTCCAGGCCAACGCTCAGACGGACCAGGTCAGGTTCCAATCCCTGTTCGCGGGCTGTTTCGGGTGGCACATCAAACATCGTGTAAAGGTACGTTACCTGGGCCATTGTCTCGGTTCCGCCCAGGCTGGCGGCGTGGCTGACCAGTTCCAGGTTGTCCAGGAATCGATGCGCAGCGTCGATTCCACCAGCGGGGACAAAACTAAGCAAACCTCCGCCGCCGGACAAGTACTTGCCAGCCAGGTCGGGACCGCCCGAATCAGGAAATCCCGGGTACCAGCAGCGGGCAACCAGGTCGTGGTCGCGCAGGCGTTCGGCAATGGTGCGTCCCGATGCACTGTGGGCACCCATCCTCAGGGGCAGGGTTTTCAGCCCGCGGTCCAGCAGGAACGCATCATGGGGACCAAGCACGGCACCAATTGCGCCGTTGGTTTCACGAAAGACATCGATCATCTGCTGCTTGCCTGCAATGACCCCGGCCAGCAGGTCATTGTGTCCCCCCAGATACTTGGTCGCACTGTGGATGACCACGTCGGCACCGTGTTCCAGCGGGCGGCACAAAATCGGGCTGGCCAATGTCGAGTCAACGACAAAGGTGGCGCGGCACTCGTCAGCGATCTGTGCCATACGTGCCAGGTCCGGCACCTGAAGGTGCGGGTTGGTGGGGATTTCCGTAAACAAAATTGATGTTTCTCGACATGCCGCCGCTGCCATCGCATCGAAATCGTCGACAGGGACGGTGTCATAGCGAATGCCGAACCGAGGCAATAACAGATCCAGCAGGACGCGGGTGCCTGGGTAATGATCGCGGGTAATGATGACGTGTTTGTCGCGGGCCAGGATCGCCAGCAGGACGATCGATATTGCAGCCATGCCACTGCCGGTCAGCAGGGCATCTTCGGCCCCTTCCAGTTCGGCCAGCTTTTTCTCAACGGCGGTCAGGGTCGGGTTGTGATAACGACTGTATTCCGGGTGACTGAGCTCGCCACGCTGGAATGCCTGCAGGTCGGCGACCTTGTCAAAGACATATGTGCTGGTCTGTGCAATTGGCGTTAACAGCGATTGGTGCCAGGACGAATCTGTACCTGACCGGACAGCCACTGTTTCCTGCTTACCGGTTGGTTTCGATTTGTCTGCCATAGGAGGTCGTCGATCGTTTGATCAGGTGATCAGGAAGTTAACATTGCGAAAGGGGGGACTCGAACCCCCACACCCTCTCGGGCACAGGATCCTGAATCCTGCGCGTCTACCAATTCCGCCACTTTCGCAAGGTCTGAATTAAGTCATACAAGGTAGCACATTCCCATCGGATCGATCCATCCGAAATCCCGTCTTGACGGTGACGCATTTCAGACCAGGTTGTGCCGGTCCAGCTCAATTGTTGGGTCGAAGTCCCGCGCCCGTTCCGGTAGACTGAGGGGAACGGGCGTGATTCAAAAGCCAGGGCATGCGATATCAATCGTTTCTTGTGCCGGCACGCCGGATGACAACTAAAGTTTGCGCCGTCGGATTCGATCGCGCGCACCAACAGAATGTAAAGAGCCAGATTTGAGCGAAGCAAGCCAGAAAAGCCGCCAGCGTGTACGCGGGCAGGTCGAGGTCCTGCCCGACGGCAATGCCTTTTTGCGGGTCCCGGGACCCAGCGGTCGCATCGAGGATATCCGAATTTCGGCCCGCAAATTGCCAGGGCACGTCATTCACGGTGACTGGATCGATGTTGACCTGACGATGGCACAGGATGGATCCAGTCGAGCCACGAAAACCCGTGTCAATTCAGTGATCCGGCGCGATCCGGCCGAGTTCGAGGGCGTGCTGGAGCAGGATGGCAGGAATTTGTTCGCTGTCCCGGATGACCCGCTCGCGCGCCGCCGAATCCTGATTCGGAATCGCGAGTTTGACGGGGTCGGCGACGGGGCCCGTGTCCGGTTCCGGATCAAGGGCCTGGACCGCAAGGATCCCCGCCCCGTGGCCGACGTTATCGAACTGCTCAGTGAAGGTTCAGTGCTGGACAACGTCCTGAACAATGTAATCAAAGACCTGGACATCAGTGACGGATTCCCGGACCCCGTTGTCGAGGAAATGGCGCAGTTAGCGGGCGCTGTATTTGAAGACGATGACCCCAGTGACGTTGTTGACTTGCGGTCACGGCCGCTGGTCACAATCGATGGCCAGAATGCCCGGGACTATGACGATGCGGTCTGGGTCGAACAGACTGCAGACGGTTTCGAAGCGATTGTCGCGATTGCCGATGTCTCGCGTTATGTCAGTGAAGGCACGAAAGTTGACACGGAAGCGTCACGGCGTGGAACCAGTGTCTACTTTCCCAGTGTCGTTTATCCCATGCTGCCCGAGCATTTGAGCAACGACCTGTGCAGTCTGGTCCCGGGTCAGGACCGGCCCGCATTGGCGGTGCGCTTGACATTTGACCGTGACGGGTTGCGAACCGATGCCCATATCTTTCGGGCCTGGATTCACAGTGCCGCCCGGCTGACCTATTTCCAGGTCAATTCATTCCTCGAAGACGGCGAATCGGATGCTGTCAAGGGCGCCGGCAGCCGTGTCAAAAAGATGCTGCAGGCGCTGCACGAGCTGGCCGAGCTGCGGATCAAGGCGCGACAGGGCAGGGGTGCGCTGGATTTCGACCTGCCCGAGCCGGAGTTCGTAATCGGACTCAGCGGTGAAGTCAGCGAAATCCTGCACGTTCAAAGACGAATTGCCCACCGTGCAATCGAGGAAATGATGATCGCGGCCAATGAGGCCGTCGCCGAGACGCTGTCCGAGGCCGACCTGCCAATCATGTATCGCTGCCATCCCGCACCACCTCCGGACAAGTACGAATTCTTCCAGAAGTTTACGCATCACCTGGGACTGACGTCGCCTAACCGGCCATCGCCAGAAGGTTTCCAGCGGATATCCACCAGTGCTGCCGGGACACCATTTGAGCGGGTCGTTAATGTCCTGGTCCTGCGGACGATGTCGATGGCCCAATACCAGATGGATAACAACGGCCATTTCGGATTGTCATTGGACAATTATTGCCATTTCACGAGCCCGATCCGGCGCTATCCTGACCTGTTTACGCACCGTTGGGCGCTGCATTTCCTGGCACGGGGCACGGTCAGCAGCAGTCAGGCAGAAAAAGTCCGCAAGCGTGGCGAAGAACTGTGCAAGTATCTGACCGACCGGGAACGTGCGGCAGAAGCCGCTGAACGGACCTATATCAAG